>QHPN01000134.1:0-2997 GCA_003219115.1 Verrucomicrobiota bacterium
TGTTGATCACGACATCGAAATGACCGGCCTGCGCGAGGGCGGCGTTAAACGCCTCCTCGATGGAACGCGGATCGCCCAGGTCGAGGCATACTGGATGGAATTGGGACATATCGGGAAGTCGTTCCAGACACCGTGACGTGCCCCAAACTTCATCGCCGCGGGCGAGCAAGGCGTGCGCGATAGCGCGACCAATTCCGGAACTGGCCCCGGTGAGAAAGACCCGCTTCATCACACGAGTTTGGCCGAGCGTCGGTGGTGCAACCAGGCGGCGCCGAAGATTGCGATGAAGACAAGGGCGGCCATGACTTGTCCTGCGATCCCATCCACAACTAGGCGACAGATCAGCGCCGGGACAAAAGCAATGATTGCCGTAAAGATCGGTGGGCGAATGCTGCTCCACGGATTGCGCCATCGAAAGATCAGCCGCAACACTCCGTAACGCAGGATGCCTTGGATCACATAGGGCAGCAGAATCCCAAACGCTGCGCCCATCGCTCCGAATCGAGGAATTAGCCAGAGATTTGCGCCGAACGCCACCGCGCAGGTCACCGAAGAATTAAGAAGATTCAAGTGCGGCCGTTGCACCATGATCACGGTCTCACCCAATGACACAAACGCGTTCGTGGCGCACGCGATGCCTATGATCGCGAGCCACGCGCCGCCTTGCCTGAACGCCGGACCGTAGATCAGTAAGATCACCGATCCGGCGAGGGTCATGACGGCGACCAGCGGTAACAAAATCCAGAGTATCCACTCGGCTAAACGAGCATAAGTCGCCTCCGCGCGTTGCTGATCGCCGGTTGCCGTCATCCCGGCAACGACCGGGGCAAAGATTGGGTTGAAGGCCTGGTTGACCTTGCGCAAACCGCTCGCTACCTCGACCGTGACACTATAAACGCCGACGGTCGCAAGCGTCACCCCAGGTGCGCGGTCGATGAACCATCCCAACATAATGACGTCCAGCCGCAAGATGAACGTGTTAAACATCTGGTAAATGCTGATGGGAGCGGCATAGGCAAGTAATGGTTTTGCTTCGCTCCAAATGGAGACGGTGTCGCGCACTGTCATGCCGCTGAAGAGTTTTGAAGCAAGTATGAGCGCGACAATTCCCGAAGCAGCGGTTCCGGAAACGGCGGCCACTTCCGGCGCGAATCTCGTGAATCCAAAACCGATCGCGACCAGGAGCGCCAGCGTCGTGATGGCAGGCTCGGTCATGCCTCGCGAGAAGATATCGTGCTTCATCACCTTCATGCCGCGTGAGATCGAAGTGCAGACGCGATACAAAGCGATGCCCGGCAAAGCACAGAGGACAAAGGCCAGCGCGGACAGCATCTCGCGTGGAAATTGCAAGCGATCTCCAAATATCTGAAGCGCTGCGATGCTAATCGCTGCGACGAGGGACGACTGTATGAGAACCAGGACAACGGCTGCGCGGAAGAGGGTGCGACTTCGTGCCAAGTCGCCGGTCGCTTGCGAACGCGCGACAAAAGTTGTGATGGCGTTATCAAGGCCGAAGACCGCAATTTTGCTGACTAGATCGGTGTTCGCCCAGGCAACGGAAAACGTTCCCAAGGCCGCCGGCCCGAGTAGCCGTGCCACGAGAAAGGTAAAAACGCCGCGGAGGTTCGACGCCAACAACGCGATGGTGTTGAAAAACGCTCCGCGTTTAAGCTCTAACCCGGTCTTGTCAACGGGTGGCGCTGTATCCGGAATCGGCGCGGCGCGCAGCGCGCTCTCCAGAGTGCTCACTGAGTTGCTGCGCTGCCACTCTCCGGCGAATTGCCTTGACATGAATGCATTGAGCGAAGCCCCTTGTCCTTCCTCTTGTGAATCCGGCCATCAGCCTTGGCAATCTCCATATTATATGTCGTCAAAAGCAACGCCTCATTTCATCCTTGCGCGAAAATGGGCTCGATGTAACCACGGCTGCGCTAACGTTCGCGCTCATATTGCCCCGACGCTACAATCGAGTGCCGGGGCTGCCAAAATTTTTCGCAACCCGGACGTGGCCTCAACCGTGTGCTCGAAACCGACGACGAAGATATGCAACATCGCGATTCCACCCACTTTTTCACCTTCCTATTTTCTGGCATAGAATCGGGAAGAAGACCATCCTAGGAAGAGCTGGGGAATGGATCTCCCTGCAGGCATTTCAAAATTGCAACGCACCGACCGCTGGATCGGTGTGCCTCTTTGCGCTATTTTGACTGCTTTCAGAAGAATTTTTGAATCAACGGGTCCGCCGGGACCGCGCCAAGTTCGGCGTATTCTCTTCGTTAAGTTGGCGGAGCAAGGCTCTACCGTTCTAGCCTATCCAGCAATTCGTCGTGCGACCGAAATGGTCGGAGTTGAAAATGTTTACTTCCTCGTATTCGAAGACAATCGCTTCATTCTCGACGTGATGGAAATCATTCCCGAGGGAAATGTGATAACAATTGCGACGCGCAGCCCTTTCGGACTCGCGCGTAGTGCGCTGCAAGCGGTATTTCGGGCCCGGAAAATCCGCATCGACGCGGTCATTGATATGGAATTCCTGACACGTTTCTCCGCCATGCTGACGTTTGCGACCGGCGCCAAATCGCGTGTGGGTTTTCATACTTTTTTTGGTGACGGACCCTACCGCGGCGACTTAATGACGCACCGGCTTTTATACAATCCTCATCTCCACACAAGTCAGATGTTCGAAGCGATGGTTGCAGCATTGACCCACGATCCTGCCGTTCTCCCGACGTTTGACTTTACGCCATCTGCAGACGAGCCACCTGCAAGATTTCGGCCCTCCCTGTCCGAAGTTGTTGAAATCAATGCCCTGCTAGAACGCGAAAATCCTCGCATTGGTTCTGCGCCACTCATCCTGCTCAATCCGAACGCGAGCGACTTGCTGCCGCTGAGGCGGTGGCCGTCACTGCGTTACGTCGAACTTGCGCGGCGACTCCTCGAACGTTACCCGAACCTGTTCATCGGGTTTACTGGTGCGCCGGCTGAAGCCGCTCCCAA
>QHPN01000134.1:3060-13940 GCA_003219115.1 Verrucomicrobiota bacterium
CGCAGTGAGATTTTGGTGACGAATGATAGTGGACCGGCTCATTTTGCCTCCATGACACCAATTCGCGTCGTCACCTTGTTCGGGCCGGAGACGCCGGCGCTGTTTGCCGCGCGATCGCCAAACGCGACTGCCCTCTGGGCTGGCATCGCCTGCAGTCCCTGTGTGAACGCCTACAACAACCGGCAATCGGTCTGCCGCAACAATCTTTGCATGCAAGCAATCACAGTTGACGATGTCTTCGAAAAAGTGACGCGCATTTACGATTCTCTTCGGAAGAGAACACCGGGAAATTAGTTGCACAAGGATGGGTGTGCCAACTCATAGCCCACAGCAATTTCGCTTCGCCGTGCTTGGGCTGATCCTACTCACGGTCGTTATACGCCTTCCGTCTCTTTTGCATCCCCGGCCAATTAATAGTGAAGCAATGTATTCCGTCGTGGCGAACGAGATCATCGACGGAGGCCGACCTTACCTCGACGCGGTAGAGCGCAAACCACCGCTTCTTTTCTGGACGTACGCGGCGGTATTCAAAGTTGCAGGCAAGTTCAATTGGACGGCGCTTCATGTGGTCGCCCTCGTCTGGACCCTATCCGCGATGGCGGGCCTCTATGTGATCGGTCGCGAGTTGTTCGATCGCAGTACCGGCTTGATTGCCGCGCTCTTCTACAGTGTTTTCCAATCCTGGGCGGTATGGAAGAACCTCACATTCGACGCCGAGATGCTGATGAATCTCCCTATCATCTGGGCGTGGGCAATTGCGCTTCGCCGCAGTTCATCACGATTGCGACCTGAACTCTTCGCAGCAGGCGCGCTCTTGGGAGCGGCCTTCTTGCTCAAACAGCCGGCCGCGATTGCAGCGGTCCCGCTCGGCATTTACCTGCTCCTACCGAGCTATCGAACTAGCCGCAGCTTGATGCGATCGAATTCGATCATTCATGCAACCACGCTCACCACAGGATTTTTCGCAGCCCTTGGTCTGGTGATGATTGGGCTTTGGAAGCAAGGCATCCTCCGTGAAGCATTCTACTGGACGATTGCTGGCCACGACGTTCCGCATGTGTTTTGGCAGACCGGAATCGTGACTACGCTGGCCTTCCTCGGAGCTTGTTTGCCCTTGGTAGTCGGGGCCATAATCGCGTGTCGAGATAAGGATAAGATTTGGGCCGGGAGGAAGGCAGAACGAACCGCGCTCCTGGGGCTTCTTGCCGCCTCGGCGATTGGCGCTGCAGCCGGCGCTCGCTTTTACCCCCATTATTATGTTCAATTGATCCCTCCGCTCGCACTGCTCGCGGCGCCGTACTACGCACGACTTTGGTCCCGGGCAGTGGAGCCGCCCTACTGGTTATTGCGACCCAGGGTGACCTACGTGTGGCTGGCTCTTACGGTTGTTGCCTTCTCAATCGAGCATTGGATGGGGCTGGCTTCACGACGGCTCCCGTCTGAAACGGGACGATATTTGTTCGCGCATGCAGCTCCCGATGACAGAATTTTCGTCTGGGGTCAGTCTTCAGAAATCTATCTTGATGCCCATAAGCGTCCTGCCTCTCGTTACATCACAACATTCCCGCTTACGGGTTATGTCTTCGGTGGGACGATCCCTGGTTTTGATACTCGTAGCCGGATTTTGCCCGGCGCGTGGAGCACCCTTCAGCGAGATTTTGCCAAACATCCGCCCAGCTACATTGTCGATGTTCAGTCCGACTCGAGAACCCTCCAGTACCCAGTCAAGAACTTTCCGATTCTCGACACGCTTCTGAAGGAACGGTACCAGCCGGTCGCGCGCACCGCCGAGGGTACGATTTATCGGATGCGCTAGGTCTGGCAAGCTGGTTGGAGTACGATCATTTTTGGAAATGTCCAGCGAGTCCGCTATAAAAACCCGAGTGATGAAACGCTTCGACATCTAACAATGCTGGAAACTTCTCTGCCACAGTTATTGATAGTGGCCGACTCACCAGAGGCTCTCACAGACTTGTGCGGCATCTCTTTGCTCGAACGAACGCGTCGCAACATCCGGCAGCTCGAGTTTTGCGAAGCAGTGATCTGGTCTAACTCCATCAAATCCATAGAGGAGCATGTTACCAAGCAGTCGTGGCACCGTGAAGATGTCGCGCTGGAATTTCGCGAGCGCAAAGGCCCGCAGCTGACGATAGGCGACGTCCAGGACTGCCTGTCAGCAGAGCGAGTTCTTGTAGTCTGGGCGGGCTTTTATTGTGATGGCCGTTTGCTCCGCGCGCTTGCTCAAGCAGAGCAGGACTCCGTCCTTATCGACTCAGACGTGCCGTCGATCACGGCGCCACTGTGGAAGAATTCCGGCAAACAGTCTTTTGGTCGAAGCGTCTGTGCGGCCGTGGTGTCGACCGAATGGGTTTCAAGAAAAAATCGAAATGCCGTACTAAGGAAAGAGCTTGAATCGGACGTAATGTCAGGCCGCATTGCAGCCATCGATGCCGCTAAACAGCAAGCGTACGTCCCGGGCATGCGCCGGATTGTTCGGCCGGTTTTCTTTTCCGCTCCTTCGCCGGAATTCCGGCCGCTGGCCGAACGTTTGCTGCGCGACGCGACACAGAGCGGTGTCCTCGATTTTCCAGCGCTCGTGCACGCGCCGATTGAGAAGTGGCTTGTTTCGCATCTCTGTCGAACGACGATCACTCCGAATCAGATCACGCTTGGAAATGGAGTCCTCGGGCTGGGGGCGACTGTGTTTTATGCCTATGGATATCTTTGGGCCGGAGCGTTGCTCGCTTTAGTTTTTGGAGTTATCGATGGGGTTGACGGCAAGCTTGCGCGCCTGAAGGTTCAAACGACCAGGCTCGGTAAAGGCGAGCACGTGCTCGATTATTGCATCGAGATGTCATGGTGGGCGGCTCTCGCGTATTATTTTCACTCTGGCGGTCAGGTTCCCTACGCTTATACGATATGGCTCGTCTTCTTCGTCGCTGATCTGCTCGAGCGCCGGGCGAAGGGGTTCGTTGGGCGAAAACTTGGCCGCAGTCTCGATGATGTCTCGCGATTCGATCGACTCGTGCGCTATGTTGCGGGCCGTCGCAATATCTATACCTGGCTGTTTACCTTTAGTCTCGCACTCGGGATGCCAGCGAATGGCTTCATTTGGCTCTGTTTCTGGGGAATGGCGAGCGCCGTGATCCACGTCTTCCGCGCGCTACAGATTCGCTCCGCGTCCTCCCCAAAAAATGCCGCAGCGATCTCCTGACACAAGCTGAGGTTGCGGGCGGCGAAAAGCAGCGTGTCGCTATCGCGCGCGCGCTTTTTCAGCGAGCGTGTGATGCAGCACATTCTGGCTGCAGTTGTCGATCGCGCTTGATGCGCTCGAAGATCTCCATCCGGCGGCGGGACCTTGGTGCCGTCTGCGCCTGAGATCTGAACGGATTGGAGCCTGCACGATTGACATTACGTCTGTGACCGTGATAAGGGAAACGAATGTTCGATCTCCAGCAGGCCTTTCGCGTTTTTGACACCAAACCGTGGGCTGCGCACTTGTACGTGACGGAACAGTGCAACTTGGATTGCCATTATTGCAACCAGTTCAACAACTCGATTCCGCATCCGGCCGTGGCCGATCTCAAGAAGTGGATGGATCACATTCGGAAGCTCGGCGTCACGCGCCTCGGTCTGCAGGGGGGCGAACCGCTCAAGCATCCGGACATTGTGGAGATAGTGCGTTACGCAAAATCCCTTGGCTTTTGCAAAGTGAGCATGTCCACAAACGGATTTCTCTTGGACCGCCAGCTCCTCGCGGACCTCGAAGCAGCGGGCCTCGACAGCCTGCACATTTCCGTGGACCGGATGACGCCGATCGCGAGCACGCGCAAATCGATGAAGTCGATCCTGCACAAGCTCTACTGGTTCAAAGATTCCAAGATCAAGCTGAACGTCAGTGGCGTCCTTTTCAAAGAGACGCTCGATGAGATGGGACAGGTGGTGGACACTTGCCTCGACCTAGGCATCCCGGTCCATGCGCGCGCGGTGCACGACGATCTCGTGCACGAGCGGACCTTACGGGACCCAAATGCGAGCGAGCCGCTGCTCCGCTTTATCGAACAGCAGGAGGAACTGAAGCGCAGCGGAGAGAAGATTCACACGAGCTGGAACCTTCTCGCTTATCAGAAAAGTATGTTGCAGCGGGAACCGGTCGAATGGACCTGCGTCGCGGGCTACAAATATTTCTTCGTCTCATCGACCGGCAAGTTCTGGCTCTGCAGTCAGGTGCGAACCGAGCGGCACATTCTCGAGATCACGCGGGAAGATTTGCTGAGCCATAATAAGAAGAAGAGTTGCCAGGCGAGGTGCGGTGTTTATTGCACGGTGGAAACCTCACTGTTTGTGCACCATCCGGTGCAGTACTTGGGCCGGGAAGTGGCGAACCGGCTGGCAACTCGCGTGTCAAGGCTGAGGGGCGGTGGTCCCAAGCGCATTCGTGATCTGGCGGCCGCCCAGTAAGGCGAAGCTCCGTTTTACGCAGCCCCCGCGGCCGTGGTCGACTCCTGCGCTGTATCGCTGGTCGCCGCAACATTTATACGCGGTTGTTCGCCTTCTGGCTTCTCCTTGGAATGCCCGCGAACGGTTTATCTTGCTTTCCTGTTGGGGAATTGCGAGCAGCGCAATCCACATCTTTCGTGCTATCCAAATCCGCAGGCATGGCTGGCAATAATGCGGCCATCTTGCATCTCATGTATCCAATCGCAGGCTTCGGCAATCGCCGGGTTGTGCGTGACCAGGAGCAGCGCCATTTGCTTTTGCTGGACAATGGT
This sequence comes from Verrucomicrobiota bacterium, assembly GCA_003219115.1. Taxonomy (GTDB): domain Bacteria; phylum Verrucomicrobiota; class Verrucomicrobiia; order Chthoniobacterales; family UBA10450; genus AV69. Next base: position 7,833 of record QHPN01000134.1, read on the forward strand.
CTTTAACAGATCAAAGGCGCGCTGCGAATTTTTTGTGTCGAGGTTACCTGTCGGTTCGTCGGCCAAGACAATACGAGGATGGTTGGCCAACGCGCGGGCGATTGCAACCCGCTGCTGTTCACCGCCCGAGAGATGACGGCTCGCACGCTGAAGTTTGTCGGAGAGACCAACCGCCGCCAGCAACTCCGCCGCGCGATCGCGCATGGCGGTTTCGGATAATTGGCCCAACCGCCGCATCGGGATCATGACGTTTTCATGCGCCGTAAAGTCCTCCATCAGGAAATGAAATTGAAAGATGAACCCAATGAATTCATTGCGTCTGCGGGCAAGTTCATCATCGGGCAAGTGCGAAACCGTTTCAGCTTCGAGCATGACAAAACCGCCGTCCGGATGATCAAGGAGTCCGAGGATATACAAGAGCGTGCTCTTTCCGCATCCCGACGGACCGACGACGGCGTGAACAGTTCCCGGTGCAATATCGAGAGAAACTCCGCGGAGAGCGTGCACGCGAGATTCATCTTCGCCCAGGTAGCGTTCGATATCGCGACAACTCAGAGAAATGTCGGGCGTCGTCATACGCTTGAGCCGCGCAAGGTGGTGACAGGCGGAAGTTGGGCCGCGCGCCACGCCGGCACGTAACTAGCGATAAAGACTGAGATCATCGCCAGCAGTGTCGCCCAAAGATAATGCCGCCAGTCCCACGCCACCACGAAGTAATCAGTGGAAAGCAAACCGCGAAGGTGGATCGGGATCTTCGATACACCCCACGTTAGCACCGCGCCCATCGCACACCCGATCAAAGAGCCCAACGTCGCCACCAAGGCTCCCTGCCACAAGAAAATCGCGCCGATATCAATACGCCGGTAGCCCATCGAACGCAGGATCGCGATCTCTTTTATTTTCGAAAGCACTGTCATGGTCAGCACGTTGAAGATGCCGAACCCGGCGAGCAGGATGACGAGCGATACCGTGATGGCGGCCGAAATTTGCAGCGTCCGAAAGAGCTGCAGGGTCGATTCCTCACGCTCCTGCCAGCTGGCTGCATCGTGTTGAAAAAGGGTTTCGAAATGCTGCGCCAATGCCGGAGCACGGTCCACATCGCGGAGTTTGTAAATGATCATGGAAGCTGCGTACGGTTTTCGCAGGAGAATCTGGGCAAGACGTGCGTGGCAATAGATTCGGGTCAAATCGATGGCGCCAACGCCACTGCGCGCGAGCGCCGCGACGTCAAAGCGTCGGTATTGACCGCCCGGAGAAAGCAACTGAACGGTGTCGCCGACTTCCACGTTCAACAGAGCGGCCAGACGGGTTCCAACGACAACGGAGTTCGGCTACGACAACGGAGTTCGGCTTGTTTCGGAAATCATCCAGACTGCCATCGACAATCTGATGAGCGAGATCGGTCGTCTGAAGATGGAGTGCCGGCTCAATGCCGTAGAGATCGACGGTCGCATTCTCAAAGCCCGAGCGCGCGCTCAACGTCCCGCGAAGAATGGGCGAGCACGCGACGACATTTGAAAATTGGCGACTGACTCGCATGATTTCATTCACGTTGGTGATACCCTCGAAATACTGCCGATGGGCGGCATTGGTTCTCGAAGTCTTGGGAGGTACGATCGAGGCGGTTTGACGCGGTTCGAAGCGTGAGCGGACAACGAGCGCGCCATTGCTCCCCAATGTGGAATTGATGAAGTATTCCGCGAACCCGCGTGTCTGGGCTTGCAGGCAGATAAAAAACGCGACGCCGAACACCACGCCGCTGAGACTCAGAAGCAAAGCCCGCTTACGATGACTGAGAAAACGAAGGGCAATGTAAAACGGCGGTGTCACTTCGCGTTCTCTTGCTTCGGGGGCCTGATCACGCGCTGCCGCACCGCTTTTCCGGGACGTAACCGATCCTGATCAGCGACGATGACATGGTCGCCCAAAGAAAGACCGCTTATGACCTCGGAAAAATCGAGCGTGCGAAAACCAACCTTCACCGTCCGCTTTTGCACAACTCCGTGCTTTACGATCAAGGCCTGATCGACGAGCAAGGCGCGGGCCGGCACCAGGAGAACATTTTCGTGTTTGCCGACGATAATGTTCATTTCGCCGGTCATGCCTGCCATCAAATTATCCGGCGCCTGATCGAGCTGTAAAACAATGGTATAGCGCTGGGTTTCGGGATCGGCTGCCGGCTGAATGGAGGAAACATGAGCGCTGAACTGGCGCGACCGATACGCATAAAGCTGCACCATTGCTGTCATATTTGGTTTCACCTCGCCGACGTCTTCTTCGTTGACCTCCCCGCGCACATAGTTTTTGCGTGATGAAACCGTGAATAGTTCGTTGCCCTCTCCGACCAGTTCACCATCGATCGTTAGAACAGCGGTGAGCAATCCATCCATCGGCGCGCGGATCTCGGAGTTCTTCATTTGTGCTTCGAGTTTTTTGCAGGTCTCCTGCAATGCCTCCAGATTGCGGTCGCGCTCGATCTTTTCCGTCTCGACCACGCCACGGAGCCGATTGGCTTCGTTTTTGGCCTTTTCGTATTCTACTGCCGGGACGTTGTTGAGAGCGGTCAGTTTCTCCAGCCGCTGGACGTTGTCCTCGGCGGTCTTAAGCAACTCCGATGAGGGCAACGGCAAGGCGGCCCGCTGCTCACCCGCCTGCAAATCATTACGCGCCTGTTTGAGTTGCCGCGCTGTGCCTTCGTCCGCGATGGTCGCGAGCAGTTGACCTCTCTCCACCCCTTGGCCGATGGCACCGCGGCCGGCAGAAAATGGTTCGGCCAGTCGAATAAATCCGGAATTTTGTGCGCGAACCCTGACAACAAAAGCGGGCTCTATACGAATGGTGCCGTAAACCGCGGACAATGCGGTCCCGCGGCGGACCGTGGCCACTTCGGCGACCGGCAGGAGGAGGTAATAAATTATCCCAAGCGCAACGACGATCGGTGCGATACCCCAAAGCCACTTTTTGGAGCGCGGCAACTTCAAGAGTTGCAACTATGGCACTTTTCCGTCGTCGGAAAATCGAAAATATCGTCCGATGGCCCGATCCCATTCCGCCATTGCCAGGCTACGCTGGTAAGCGGCCTCGAGTAATCCGCTTCTGGTTTGCAATAGTCCGTTCTGGCTCACCCGATATTCCAGCTGTGAGGCGAGACCATTCGCCAGATTTTGCGAGACCAGCTCGACTCCCTGTTGCGCGGCGGTAGACGCGCCGGAAAGCGATTCCTGCCGCGCATCGATCGCCTTGAGGTCGTTGTAAATGCGCGACAATTCTGCGCGCACGTTAATTTTCAGTTTCCGACAAGTCAGTTCGTTGATATCACGCGCCGCTCCCTGTTTCTGGCTCGCGCCGCTTATCTTGCCGTTGTCGATCACATGCCATGTGTATGTCGCTCCGATTCGGACTTCTGAGGAAAGAAAATCCTCCGTTCGCCGCGAAGAGTCTTCGCGATGAATTCCTGAGACCGGAATGTAATCCCCCGACATTCTGGCGGCGATTAATGGATAATATCCCGCTTCAATGATGCGCCGGTCCTCGTTTGCAGCCCGAACGAGGAGCCGGGCAAGTTTCAGATCAGCTCGTTGCTCCATGGCTCTGCCTGTTTCCGAATCGAGATCGACCTGAAGTGGCGTGGTGCGCAGTTCTCCTTCCGGAACCGGCAACGACGACGATCCGCTTGCCATCTCTTCTGCTAATTTGAGTCGCGCCTGCTGCCACGCGCGCCGTGCACTCTCGACTTGCGCATCCAGCGCTCGCGCTTCCACCGTGGCGCTGGTAAAAGCACCGCGATCGGTCAATCCCGCCTGATAACGATCTTTCTGACTGGTCACATTCTCTTCCAGCCGCTGCTGTTGCTCGCGACGAATCGATTCCAATTCGCGATTGAACAGTGCGGCATAAAATGCCACGCGAGCGGCATCCAGTTGTTCCATCACCGCCACGTTCAGCTGCTGCTGTGCGATCAGGATTTCGACGTCTCCGCGACGCCGCGACGATGGTATGGCGGCATTAAACAACGGCTGAGTAAGAAAGCCCCGAACAAAGCCGAATACTTTCGTTCCGCTTTCTCCTGCCCGTGATCCGCCTTGCACACCGGCGGGAACGCCAATTTTTGCGTCCGGCCAGGCGATCGACTGAAAGACCAGCCGTCGTCCGGCTGCTTCTTCGAGCCGAGCCTTCGCCTGCTGGATGGTTGGATTCTTCTCCAGTGTCGTTTGCAGAACCTGCTCCAAAGTTATCCCGTGTGCCCGGGGCAGGCCGGCTAGCGAAGCACCGCTTATGATTGCAACGATGGAGGCAGTGAATTTCATCGCTGGTTTAGCTTGGCAGGCGGATGGGCCAGGTTGAAAATCCTGTTTTTCGCCGGGGCGTCGCTATTCGGTTCCGAACCGATGGATTCCGGTGGCCACGCGCAGGCGCGGGCCAACCGGGCGAGTGCCGCATCGTGCAGGTAGATCGCACTCAGGCGAGTCGTCTGCGTCCTTGTCACATCGGACGCGGCTTGCAGGATGTCGAGTTGCGTCCCCAGTCCAGCGGCGAGATTGGCCTTGGCGAACTGGAGAGAATCAGCGGCAGTTTGAACATTCTTGGTTTCGGCCTCGAGAATGCGGTCCGCCTGTTCCAAGTCGAAAAATACGCTGCGAACTTCCGAAGCAATTCTGCGTCGGGTTGCTTCCAAGGCCTGCACCGCTGCGTCACGCCGAGCCCGCGTCGCCTGAAGCCGGCCCTTGGTCGCAAAGCCATCGAACACATGCCATGTCCCGCTTATTCCTACCAGATAGCCGTGGTTAAACTCGCGACCGACATCTGGGTCACGCTCGTTGTAAATCTCGTAAGCCGAAAAGAGTCCAATGTGCGGGCGCAGTTCACTCTGATCGAGAGCGTATTGCTTGTCTTCAATCTCGATATCTTTTTGCCGCGCCTTAATTTCCGGACGATTTGCATCCGCGCCAGCAAGGCACTCGTTCAGATCGAAGTGCTGCGCGTGATATTCCAACTGTCCGGCGGCCTCGAATGAGGGAACGCTGGCAGCGACATTCATTCCCATGAGTTCTGCCAACCGCAGGTAGGAATTTTTTAGCTGAGTCTGCGCGTTGATCAGTTCCGGCCGCTCGTTGGCGAGAGCTACTTGTGCGCGCTCGACATTTAAAGTTCCGACGGTTCCAGCCTTAAGTCTTTCCTGTTGCGTCTTGAGCTCTTCTTCCAGGACACGAACCGAATCCTCGCGCACGCGAATTTTTGCCCGGTTCAGGAGCAGTTCATAAAACGCGACGCGCACGTCCATTGCGACCCGGCTCACCACTTCTTGAAAGAGATAATCCTGCTTCTCGATGTTCAGCCGCGCGATCGCAACCTGACTGGGGACAGCGCCGCCTGTGTAAACGTTCTGCTGTAACCGCAGCGAAACATTATAATCCTCGTCACGGAGGCGAGTGTCGTCCTGGTGTTCTCGCTTGTCGATCAGGCCGGTCGAAACCAGCGATGGCAAATAGCCCGACCGCGCCTCGACCAAACCGCCCCGTCCGGCCTCGATTTGCTTTCGTGCAATTGCAATTTCCAGGTTCTGTTTCTTCGCCAGCGCAACCGCGGCCTCGATGCCGTAGTTTGGGCGAGCGGCTTGCCCAACGATTGCCAGGCTGCAAAGCAGTGCAATTACGTAAAATCCCGGACGCATTCGATCTATTCCTTCAAGCGATGCTTATTTTTTCAATAAAATTCCCCGCCTAAAAAAGTTGCGCATCTTTGAAATTCGCTGGTTTTTTTCCTGAGCCGTGCTTTCTCCCCTTGTGAAATTGCAAAACTCAACCCTTGCTTCAAGTGCCTCAGTCCGCGTAATCTTTCGCCTTCGACCATGAGAAAGATCCGGATCGCTATTGTTGGTGTTGGTAACTGTGCCAGCTCGCTGGTTCAAGGAATAAACTTTTATCGGGGCTCCGCCGCCAATGGCAACGGGGTCGGTCTGATGCATCGCCAGATCGGGTCCTATCGTCCGGGGGACATCGAAGTCGTGGCCGCCTTTGATATCGACCGCCGCAAGGTTGGTCTTGATGTTAGCAAGGCCATCTTCGCGTCCCCCAATTGCACGAAAGTTTTCTGCGAAAAGATCAGCCT
>QHPN01000058.1 GCA_003219115.1 Verrucomicrobiota bacterium
TGGCCCACGCCATTCCCTCAAGGGTCCCGTTGGCAACACCCGGTTTCCCGAAAAACTCTATGTACTATATAGGATACGACGGCGCATTCGAGGGCCACCTTAACCGTCTCTATCTGGTGACAGACATCGCCAATAGGGTCGTCGCCGTTCAGCTCCTGGACGAGCATCCCAAAGGCAAGTGGAAATCGGCCGCCTCACTCGCGGCCGCGAGCTGGAGCACTTACAATTTTGTTAATGCCAGAATCCGCGCCAGTGATCTCATGCGGGTCCAGGCTGTCGCGAAGCGCCAGGGCGGGGTGATAACGATCGAAACTCAGATGTATCAACGCGTCCGATCGAGGGTCGGTCGCAAGACCATTGAGCGCTACGAAGAGCAGGAAAACTCAAAATTATTCATCCCGGTTCCGTTTGCCCGTATCATTCTTCATTGCGCACAAGCCGGATTATCCAAGGCATGAGCGCATTTCCCTATCGCTCCATTGATTTTACAATCTCGTTCCGCTAAAGATCAGCCGTGTTCAGCTTGACCATGCTCGGCAGTGGCAGCGCCGGGAACAGTGCCCTCGTCTCCACCAATCATTGCCGCATTTTGATCGATGGCGGATTGAGCGCGCGCCAGATCGTCGTCCGGCTCGAACAATCCGGCGTCGCGCCCGAACAACTCGACGGCCTGCTTCTAACGCATGAACACGGTGATCACGTCTGCGGGCTGGAAGTGCTCTGCCGAAAGTTTGCTATTCCCATTTATTGCAATGCGCAAACTGCGGAAGCGATCCGCTGCTTCGGGTTGAGCGAATACAAAAACTGGCGAATTTTTCGCACCGGCACCGAGTTCACCATCTGCGATATCTTGGTGCAAAGTTTTCCCGTCCCGCACGATGCGGTCGAGCCAGTCGGCTACGCGTTTCACGCCGGCAACCGTGGTCTCGGTTTCATCACCGATCTTGGTTATCCGACAAAAATGTTAATCGAACGCCTGCGCGAGGTGCATGCGCTCGTTATCGAAACGAATCATGACGAGAAACTCTTGCAGAGCGATCCGCATCGGCCCTGGCCGGTGAAGCAACGGATCATGTCGCGGCATGGTCATCTTTCCAATGCCGCCGCGGCCAGCGTCCTCGAGCAATTGTTACCTGGAAAAATTGAACGTGTCGTGCTCGGCCACCTCTCCCGCGATTGCAATACCCCGGAGTTGGCCGCCGCCGCGGTTCGCGCGCAACTGGAGCGGAATGGTCGCGCCGATCTGGAAATATATTGCGCGCTGCAAAATGCCATCAGCCCACGATTTCATATCGGTGAAACCTCAGGCGACGATTTCCAGCCAACGTTTGAGAGTGCGCTCTTCTGTAGCGGCGCTCTATGAGCGCCGTGTTTCCCGCGAGAGTCGGTGGTCATAGACCCCCGCTACAAGAGCTTCAAATCCGCGATGCCATCGAAGCCGATCTTCCGGCGATTGTCGAAATTCATAATGCTGCCATAGCCACGCGCATTTCCACGGCGCAACTGGAACCGGTCACGGTTGAGGGCCGCCGCGAATGGTTCCGCGCGCATTCCCCTGTGCAATATCCGATCTGGGTAGCAGAACTGGACGGCGCAATTGCCGGTTGCCTCAGCTTTCGGGAGTTTCTTCCGCGCTGCGCCTATCGCGGTACCGTTGAAATCAGCGTTTACGTCAGCGAAGGATTCCGGCGCCGTGGCATCGGCCGAAAACTGTTGCAGCAAGCGATTGCGCTCGGCCCGCAACTGGGCATACATTCTCTCGTCGGCCTGATTTTCAGCCACAACGAACCCAGTATCGCGCTTTTCCGTGCCGCCGGCTTCGAGCGCTGGGGCTTTCTACCGGGCGTCGCACGGGTTGATCCAATTCCGCGCGACCTAACGATCTTTGGACGGCACGTTTAAGGCGCTGTTAAAGCGTGCGCTCCCCGGAGAAGATTGCACGTTCCTGTAACTCCTGCCTCACCGCCCCTCTTAACGCTTACCAGGTGAGAATAGCTACTAATACTTGATTACGCTTCTTCGTGGCCGATCACGAGATGGATCACACCGTTTGGCGCGGAGATGAAGAAGCCATTGAAATCTTCCCGTAATTGTTCCACTTCGTCGCGGCGTGCAATTCCATTCACTTTTAAGAACGAGGCCGCGGCTTCGGTGTCGTTTGTTTCCAACTCCAGCCAAATGTCGGGCTGACTCAAGTTTGGCACCAGGTCGACCCAAAGCCGGTTGGGTCCGAATTGAAAGATGCAACCATCCGTCTCCTCTTCAATCAACGGCAAGGCCAGGGTATCGCGGTAGAACGCCACGGTTTGTTCGTAAGTATGGGCGGGGCATTTGATCGCGATGTTGGCCCCGCCGGAAAACTGTGGACCATGAACGTTCGCTACCATAACGCCAAAATATTAAAACCCGCGAGCGTCGGACACAACCACGTCCTAGCAGCTAAAACCCGCGGACAAACAATAAAACACACGAGTGAAACTTGACTGCTTTAAGCGGTCAAGTGTGCGCGCTGCCTTGGAAGGCGAAAATATTCCTGAGACAGTGCGAAAGTAGCGTTTGCCGTTGTGGCGAAAACGGCGCAACTCGCTCTAGAGTTGCGCCAGAACCTTCTCTGCGACCTGTTTTGCTTTCGTTAGCGCTGCTTCTTCATCGGCTATTCCGCCAACGCCGATGGTGACAAATGATTGTCCTTTCACCACGTAAAGCATGATTACGTTCTGGGGCAGCCCGTTCTCTGGCACGCCGTTCAACACCGCGGCTTTCTCGCCTAGGCCATCAATCGTCTTGAATTTGACGCCGTTACCCGTGACCTGATCAAACTCAGTCTGCGGATCGATGCTGCCCTCGCTCGCCTGGCGGACGCGCAAGAGAAGCGAACGAACAGATTTGCTGCTGTAGTAATTGCACTTTGAGTAGTAGCCGTCCTTTCCATTCACGTTCAACGGGGTCGGATTTCGGACCGGTTCGCCAAGAATCTTTTCCGCCTCGGTTTTTGAAACGACTGCAGAAATGTCGATCGGTTTTTCTGCCGCCAGCAGCGAGATCGATAGCAGACTAATCAGTAAACTGACCCCGTAGCACTTTGTGCGCATTTTTCTAGCCGCCGGCTGGCCCAGTCCCGCCCGGCTCGGTCATCCCTGCTGGGTCGAGAGCGGCGTTCAGCTCTTTCTCCGGCAAAATCTTTTTCTCCTGGCAAAGTTCTCGCACCGTTTTGCCGGTCCGCGCACTTTCCTTCGCGATCTCGGTCGCGCGATCGTACCCAATCTTTGGCGCCAGGCTGGTCACCATCGCCATCGACAGTTCCACCAATTCGCGACACCGTTCTTCGTTTGCCTCGATCCCAACTACGCATTTTTCAGTAAAGGCGTCGGCCACATTTCCGAGCAGCCGGATCGATTCCAGAATATTGTATGCCATCACCGGCATCATCACGTTGAGCTCGAAATTTCCGTTCGCTCCTGCCCAGGTGATTGTAACGTCGTTTCCAAAAACCTGCGCGCAAACCATCATCACCGATTCACACAAAACGGGATTGACTTTCCCGGGCATGATCGAGCTGCCCGGTTGCGTCGCCGGCAATCGGATCTCGCCGATGCCGCAGCGCGGTCCGCTCCCGAGCCAGCGAATGTCGTTGGCGATCTTGAATAGGCTAGTAGCGATCGTCTTTAGCTGACCGCTCGCGTCCACCACGGCGTCCTTCGCGCCTTGTGCCTCGAAATGATCGCGCGCTTCGAAGAATTCGATCCCGGTGCGCTGATGCAAATGCCGCATCACTTTTGCCGGAAAATCCGGATGCCGATTCAAGCCCGTGCCGACCGCAGTGCCGCCCAGCGCCAACTCGCGCAAAACGTCGATCGCTTTTTGCGCGCGTGCCTTCGCATAGGCCACTTGCTGGGCATAACCGCCAAACTCCTGGCCGAGCCGGACAGGCGTTGCGTCCATTAAATGGGTGCGCCCGATCTTAATGATGTGCTCGAACTGTTTCGCCTTGCTCGAAAGCGCGGCGAATAATTTTTCCAGCGCCGGCAAGAGGCAATCTTTCAATTGTTCGGCCGCGCTCACGTGAATGGCGGATGGAATAACGTCGTTGCTCGACTGGCCCATGTTGACGTGATCGTTCGGATGGACCAACTCGCGCGAACCAATTGGCTTGCCCGCCAGTTGCGCGCACCGATTTGCGATTACCTCATTTGCGTTCGTGTTCGTGCTCGTGCCCGAGCCAGTCTGGAAAATGTCGAGCGGGAAATGTTCGTCGAGCTTGCCCTCCGCCACTTCTTCCGCTGCCTGGACAAGGAGCGCGGAGCGGTGGGCGTCGAGAAGCCCGAGATCGTGGTTGGCCTGGGCCGCGCCCCACTTGATCAGACCGAGCGCGCGAATGAACGGCCGACTGAATCGATAACCGCTGATCGGAAAATTCAAGACCGCACGCTGGGTCGAGGCACCGTGAAGCCCGTCCTTCGGTACGGCCATTTCGCCCATCGAATCTTTTTCGATGCGCGATTCGACGCTTTTCATCGCGCGTAGTTGGACGAGAACTGCGAGTCGGCAGGATCTATCGCGCCGTTTCCGCCCAGTTCGCCGGCTTTGCGGAAAACAGTGATAAACATCGGCGGAATGTTTTGCAGGAAATATTCGGACTCGGACTCAGGCGCAAAATCGATTGCATGCTGGCGCAGTTCGTTTGTCACCTGATAAATAATGAAGGCGCCGCCGGGGGCGAGAGCGTCGTGGGTTTCACGCAGGAGATTACGTTTTTTTTCAATCTCGAGAATGCTGAATGGAATTCCGGAGATGATGTAGTCACAGTAGGGAATACGGCGTTTCGCCAGTTCTAAGCGAATGGTTCCTGCGTTGGCATTGATCACGCATACTCGCGGGTCGCCGGCGAACTGCCGGGTCAGGTCGCGCGAAAATGCGGGATCAAGTTCAAACAATAATAATTGCGCTTCCGGCCGCATCCGTTGCGCAAGCGCGCGCGAATGCACGCCTTCACCCGGACCGTACTCAGCGATGACGCGAGCGCGGTCGAAATCAATTTTGCTCGCTACTCGCTCGACCAGCGCCCGCGAGCTGGGCACAATCGAGGCGATTTGCAGGGGTCGTTTCAGGAAGCGTTTGAAAAAAAGACCGCTCATCGCGAATGCGAATAGTTCACCGTGGCATTTCGCTTGTCCAGCAACGAAAGCGGGCATAGCCCTCCGGCACCCCTCGCCGGAATGCTTCGTCCGGGGAGAAAGGAAGGTAATCAGCCAGTGTTGCCCTCCGGGGAGCCCGAGATTTTAGCCCTTCTGGAAAAAGAAAGGTTTGACATTTGATTCTAGTCTTTATAATCATAAACTCGTGAATAAATCTTGCGTGAGCAGGCGCAAGGTGATGAAACCTTGTCATGCATAACCTGCTTACCGTTAAGGAAACCGCCAAATACCTCCGAATTCCACTTCCGACGGTTTACTACTTGGTGCAGCGCGGACAGCTGCCTGCCATTCAAATCGGTGGTCGTTGGCGAATCAAAAAGAACGCGCTCGATAAAGACATCCTCAAGGAAGAGAAGTCGGGCCAACCGACTGTCCTCGTTGTCGATGATGACGAGGCCTTGCAAAATCTGTTCAAGCTCTTCCTCAAGAAGATTGGCTTTAGTCGCGTTGTCGTCGGGACGGTCAAGGAAGCGATCGCCGCGCTCGAGAAACAGCGATTCGATCTCGTCTTCCTCGACTTGAAATTGCCCGATGGCCCGGCCGATGACGTTTACGATTTCGTGAAACGGGACCAACCCGATTGTCCTATCGTCATCATTACCGGTTATCCCGACAGCGAAATGCTCGATCGCATCCTGGCCAAAGGTCCGATCACGGTCTTGAAGAAGCCGCTCAAAACCGAGCAGCTCCAACAGACCGTAAAAATCCTCGGTCACAAAGACGCGGTCAAGTTGGCAGCGTAATTCGCAAGAGAGCTAACGCTGGCTGTTCTTGTCTGGGACGTACGCACTGCGCTGCCCTGTGCGGTTTTGATGCGCGTGATCGCTCCTCCCGTCGGGGGTATGTCGCGTTTTACCGCAGCGGTTGCCGGAGGGTTCAGGTGGCCAAGGCGCGCACAGCCTCTTCCACCGTTGCCGCGAGTGATTGCCAGCCGGCGCGGTCGTTCGTCGTGTTCGCAAACAATAACGGCTTACCGATTCGCGCGGAGATTTTTTTCCAGCGCGGCACCGTCCGGGACGCGGGCAACGCTGCAAATGTCCCGTCCAGATAGCAGGGCACGATCGGAATATTCGTCCTGGCGACCAGCCGGCCCAGCCCGGGCTTGAACGGCGCCATCTCGCCGGTGCGAGTGCGCGTTCCTTCTGGAAACAAAATGTAAACGCACGCGCCTTTCAGCAATCGCTCCCGCAAATCTCCCAGCGAATGTGCGCCGCAGTTTTTTCGCCAGATCGGGAGTGCGTTCATGAATGCGGTCGCGAAGATCGAGGAAGCGCGTTTGGTAAAAAATGTGTCGCCTGCGGCAATCGGAAAGACGGCGCCGACAAATCGCAACGGCAGAATTCCACCGAGGATAATGGCATCGAGATGACTCGCATGATTCGCCACCAGAATGAAGGGCGCGTTCGCTGGTAAATTTTCGCGGCCGCGAATTTTTAAGCGGTGTGCGATGGCGAGGTAAACACGTGTGATCGATCGCCAGAGAAAACACGAGATCGCGCTTTCCAGCCCGACCTCGCGGCGCAAACTTAGCCGCCGCTGTTTGGCGCTTAATCCAAAATCATGCGCGGGTTCGAATCGCCACTCTTCCATTTCCTAACCGCCGGTAAAAATCCGCGCCGGCTGATCTATCCCAAAGCCGCGGAAAAATGCGATGTAATGAAAAACTGCAGGTGCGACCAGTAACATGCTATCGAACCGATCGAGCAATCCTCCGTGACCGGGAATTGTGACTCCCATGTCTTTGATTCCGATGTCGCGCTTGATCGACGATACCATCAGATCGCCAAATTGCCCCGCGACGCTGACGATCAATCCCAGTCCAATCAATTTTGCCGGCGTGTCGACGCCCGAACCGGCGAAAACAAAATGACCGACGGTCGAGACTAGCGTCGTCGTCAAAACGAGCGCGCCGACCGCGCCGCCGAGCGTTTTATTCGGGCTGGTTTGCGGCGTGATTTTGCGGTGTCCGAAAGTTTTGCCGGTGATGTAAGCAAAGACGTCATTCAATTCGACGGTCAAAATGATCAGCATCACGATTGGACGAAAATCGGCATCGTTCGCCATGTAACCAAGATGGCCGAGACAATGGCCGAACAATAAAAAGCTGATCACTCCGAGGCTAACGCGCTGTGTGTAACCGCGTGGTTCGTCGCGCAGAATTGCAACCATTGCCAGCAGCACCATGGTCAGCGGCGGAACCGCGACAAAGAATCCGTACCAATGATCCGCGATCGCGAAGGTGGTCGCGATAATGCCGAGTACGACCACAATGCTGAGTGAGCGGTGCCGGAAAAAGCCGGTGGCGCGGGCGAACTCGCGATAACAAAGAATGCTTAGAATTGCCACGGCCAGAATTGTCCACGCTGCGCCGAGCAGGACCGGGCCGAGCAGCAACGGCGTCATTACCGCCCAGGAAACGACCCGCTTTACCAGCTCGTCGTGGAGTTTGTCGCTGCTGCGTCCGGCCGCACGCAGCAACCAAATGATGAGCGCCGCAATTAAAAGTGCCGCGATCACCGCGATCGTGATCCACAGTGTCACCGGCGAATCGAAGGCGTGCCGGAACCCGAATAGCCGTTCGCGTGTGGCCAGGTTCATCTCACTAACGCCGCAGGGTCATAGTAATTCGTTGCAACCGGCGAACGATTGTCATGATGCACCCGGCGATAATTACCCAAAGCGCGAACATTGGAATCTGCCAATCGCTCGCGCTCGGAACGACGGCACAGGCGATCGCGGCGATCGTCACCGTGGCCATGCGCTGTTGCTTTGCCATTGGCCCGCAAAATTCCTGATTCGCACCGGCGACTTTTCCCTGCGCTCGCAAATAGGCGAGGAAAATGGCGAAGATAGCTGCGACAAAACCGAGCATCGGATCAGAACCCGTGGCGTAACCAAAACCGATTAAAGTCGCAGCGTCACTCACCCGATCGGGAACTTCGTTGAACAGTTCGCCGACCGGCGACGCGACCTCACGGAGAACCGCAACCATGCCGTCGTAAAGATTTGCGAGCAGTCGCAGCTGGACGAAGACGGCGCCGAAGACCCAAAAGAACCACGGGTGTGCAGCACCGAGGGTCATTGCAAACATGATCCCGGCGAGGATTCCGCAGATCATCCCGGCGATGGAGATCGCATTCGGCGTGGCGCCGTGGAGCGCCAGCCAGCGCGCGATCTTTTCCGATATTTTCCAACCGCGCGATGCGAGCGGCCGGCGATCGCCAATTTGATACGAGTCCATCAACGTCCGAGCAGGTACATTCCGGTGATCAGCAGGGCAAAGCCCGCGAAATGCACGGGGCGAATTGGCGTGCCGTAGGCGAGCCAGGCGATGATCGCGGCAAAAATGAAAGTGCTGGCATAAATCGGATAGAGAACGGTGAGGGCACCCCCGCGTTTGAAGGCGGCGACAAAAAGTACCATTACCGCAATGTAGCAAACCACGCCGGTGAGAAGGCGCGCATTGAAGATGTAACCCGCGAGAGTGGTACCGGTCCTTTCCGCGCCGGATTTGTAATAGAATTGCCCGAGCGCCCCAAGAAAAGCAGCGATAATGAAGAAGACAATGGCGAGAGGCGAAGTTCTCACAGGCTCTAGCGAAAGTAATCGATTTGTCCGGTCGAACGCAATCCGTAGCGTCGATCTTGACTCACTCCCAATCACCGTTTCACTTACCTGTCACGCCGGGAGCCCTTCGAAGTGCGAAAGCGGGTCACTTCATTCGGCGCGGTTAGCTCAGTGGTAGAGCACTACCTTGACACGGTAGGGGTCACTGGTTCGAACCCAGTATCGCGCACGATCATTAAGTCGCCGCTGGAACTGTTCTCAGTTGTGATCCATCCACGAAGCGTCAAAATTCATTTCAACTAAAATTACCAACTCAAAACCTCTATTTTATGAGTACACGAATCATTATCGCGCTATCTGTTGTGTTCTTGCTCACGCCGACCTCATCACCCCTGATTGCCGTAGAACATCCGCACAGCCTTCCGCAAAGCACGCAATTTTCACAACTTCCGCAAAATCAGCCGCGACCAGGCGCACAATCGCAGCAGGTGGTCGGGAAGGAAGTAAGCCAGGCTGATATCTCCCTTGGAATCAAAAAGGACATCGCGACGAAAAGCAAGAAATCAAGCGACAAAAAGTTTCACACTGAATATAAGGGCAAAGATCTTGCACTCGATTTGATTAAAGTGCATGACAACGGAGTCTCGAGTCTCGGAAAGGGCAAATATTTCGCCTGTGTCGACATGAAAGCTGCCGACGGTACGGCTTATGACATCGATTTTTTTCTGACGGGAAAGCCCGGCGCTATGAAGGTCACGGAAACGTCCGTGCACAAGGTGAATGGCAAACCGCTTTACAATTGGAAAGAAGAAGGCGGCGTTTGGAGAAAAGTCTCAAAATCGTAACGATAGAGAACGCACGTGATTCATTTTTCGCTGGCGTTGGCATTCGCTCTTGTTGGAGCGGTGCCAGTCTTTGGCAGTGATCAGCCTAAGATCATTACCGGCTCCGACGAGTTTGAATTTGTCTATCGGGTAAAGTTGCCGTCGATCGATGGCAAGGCGCGCCTTTGGATGCCGCTCGCAAGAACGGACGCTTTTCAAAACGTGCGTGTCGATGAGGTCAGCATCCCGATCAAATGGGAGAAAGTGCATGACCGCGATTACGGTAACGATATTTGTGTGCTTAATCCGCGCGCGGAGGACAGCGGCAAAATCATCGAGTTGCGTTATCGCGTACTGCGAAAAGAGAAGAGCGCTTACGTTGCGAGTGAAGCGAATGTGGCGCGCTATCTCCGGCCGGAACAGTTGGTGCCGCTCAACCAAACCTTCAAAACAATTGCGGAGCAAGCGATCATCGGAAAAGCCGATGAGATCGAGCGCGCCAAAGCGCTCTACTATCACGTGCTCGGGCGGATGCGCTACGACAAATCCGGCACCGGCTGGGGATGAGGTGATGCGACGTTTGCCTGCGACGCGCGGACTGGTAATTGCACCGACTTTCATGCTTACTTTATTGCCCTGGCACGCTCCATTGGGATTCCGGCGCGTTTCGCAATTGGTGCAACAATTTCCGCGGACAAAAACGAAGGCGCAATCGAGGGTTACCATTGCTGGGCGGAATTCTTCGCCGACGGACACTGGGTTCCGGCCGATATCAGTGAACCATGGAAGAATCCAGAGCTGGCTAATTATTATTTCGGTCACAATCCGGCGAATCGCTTCGAGCTGACCAAAGGACGCGACCTGGTTGTCGATCCGGCGCCCGCCAGGGTCTGATTAATTTTCTGGCATATCCGCTGCTGGAGATAGATGGCAAGGCGGTGAGCCTAGAAACCAGTTTTGCGTTCCGCCGGACGCGAGTCTGAAATCGCACGCCCGCATCAGGGAACACCGTAGCAACTTACTGTAGCAAGTTCATGGTTTACATGGTCTCGCGTGAGGCGATTTGAACATGCATGCTCCCCCAAATCCCTGGTTCGCCGACAATTCTACGAATTTAATGCGGGCAGGTCACAGCTCGGTCCTCACTTTTGTACGTTTTGCCAAGCGCAACGGTTTTAGCAAGTTCGCGTCCCAAAAGGTCCGCCTGTTGTCCGCACGTAATTAATCAAAAACTGTATAATTGCTTGGTGGCAAGGGAACGTCGGTTTCAAGTCGTTTCGCTATTGTTCAGACAGACGCATTGCAAGAATCCAACATCTATGAAGAACTCATTTGCTTCGTGCCTTAAGAAATTCGTCAGAGGGGCGGCTACGACATCTCAGATGCCATTTAGTTCCATTATGAAAAGACCGCATCAGTCACACTTGTATCTGCGGAATGCTTTGCTGGTCTTAATCGCTTTCGGTGCTCTGAACGCGCGGGCCCAAGACTGGAGACTCCTGTCACCTGCTAACTTTCCTACGCCTCGCTCCTATTTCGCAATGACCTACGATGATGTTAGCCACAAGGTGATTCTGTTCGGCGGTTTTAATGGCACTGGTTACCTCAACGATACCTGGCTCTTCGATGGGACTACGTGGACGAAGATGAGACCTTCGGTTGCGCCACCTAGACGAACGAACGCGCAGATGGCGTATGACTCTGTGTCGCGACAGGTGGTTCTCTTTGGCGGATTTAATCGCGGTAAGTATCTCGACGATACCTGGCTGTGGGATGGTGCGAGCATGACTTGGAAACGCACCAACCCACTCCACTCGCCACCGGCGGTTACTGGACCGATGGTGTTCACAGGGCCCAATGGACGCGTTCATAAATTCGGAGGATACGATGGAAATTTCTATGATGTCACGTTCTGGCGATGGAACGGATCAGACTGGAGGCAGTTACATCCTGCGACATTGCCTTATGCTCGCTCACAAGCGCCAGTTGCGCTGAATCCCTCGCTTAATCAGGTGGTGCTGTTTGGCGGGCTTGCTGATGTGAACCCAATCAACACCTGGACCTACGATGGTAGGAATTGGACGATGGAAGAGGTAAGCCAGCAACCTCAATGGGTTTACTCAGCATCAGCCGCATTTGAACCCAGCCTAAACAGCGTCATTCTCTTTGGCGGTGGAAGCGGCGGCATCGAGCAAAACAGCACATGGGCTTGGACCGGCTCGAGCTGGAATCAGCTCTTTCCGATGCATTCGCCCACGCCTCGAGAAGGAGCTGGAATGGTTTACGATCCCAATCGGAATCACATTATTGTTTTCGGCGGTCAGGATGGGCACGTCCTTCTTAACGATACCTGGGAGTTTGTGCCGTAAAACTCTGTCACGGCGCTGGCCAGACTAGCTCGACGACAACATCGAGCGATAGAGACTTATGATCGGCGACTTCAAGCTTGCCTTGAGGGTGATGATGAAATCACCAGTGTTTAGTGCTATCGCTGTCGTTACGCTGGCGCTTGGGATAGGAGCAAATGCCGCCATTTTTTCGGTGGTGGAGAATACGCTTTTGCGACCCTTGCCATTTCGACAGGCGGATCGCTTAGTCCGACTATACGAATCCAACGATGAGGTTGGGGCGCGCACGGACGCGCTTAATTTAAGTCCTCAAGCAGTACGCCAATGGCGTGAATATGGCAGGAACATCTTTGAAGATGTTGGCGCCGCTGACGGAATTACGGTCACCGTTGGCGGTGTCGGAATTGAACCGCCTCGGAACGTTCAGGCGGCACCGATAACCGCCAATTTCTTTTCTGTCCTCGGTGTGACACCAGCGCGCGGCCGAGCTTTCACGTCGGACGAGGATCGAGAGAATGGGCCACCGGTTGCAATCATCAGCGACGATTTTTGGCGGGATCAACTTGGTGGACGTAGCGATGTTATCGGATCAACCCTCAGTTTGAGTGGATTGCCTCATACAATTGTTGGCGTTATGCCAAAAGGCTTTCGGCATCCGTATCGCTCGCAGATTTGGTTACCAGCCAGGCTGAAAACAGAACCGACCTCTGGCCCGTTGACGCGTTATCTCTATGGAGTCGCCCGGTTGAAGCCTGGGATACGTGCTTCTCAGGCTCAAGAAGCAATGCGCGGGATATGCATGGCGATTAATCGAGCCGAACCCAATCCGAACAACAGCCGCGGAATTTACATGCCGCCGTTACATGAAAGCTTTGTCATGGATGTTCGGACCAAATTACTTCTGATCGTAGTTGCGGCGGCGTGTGCCCTGTTTATCGCGGCAACGAATTTCGCGGGCTTGCTACTTACTCGCGTTATCGAACGCGAAGGCGAGTTCGCCGTTCGGATGGCACTGGGTGCGACTCGAGTGCGACTGGTTAAACAACAGCTCATACAAGCGGTCCTACTTGCGGGCATCGGTACGTTAACAGGACTGCTGATTGCATTCTGGGTTACACCCACGCTTTTTAAGCTTAGCCCCGAAGGTTCCGACCGGACTGCTGGTCCGATGCGCGATTTCGGCTATGCCGTTACGATAGATTGGCGTGTCTTCTTATTCGCATCCGGCGTTATGGCCCTGGTTGGCCTTGGCTTTGGTTTGCTGCCTGCCATACGCGCCGCCCGTCCGGACCTGCGCGGTGGACTTAGTAGTATGGCCCGCGGAGCGACTCTTGATCGCGGTGCGCGGCAACTTCTGAACTCATTCGTCGTTGGAGAGTTGGCGATTGCCGCCATGCTACTGATGGCAAGTATCACGGCGACGCAATACTTTCGAGCGCTGGTTGAAGAACCGTGGGGATTCGAGACGGACAACCGTCTAGCCTTTAGTGAGACTCTATCGGACCAGCTATATCCAACAGGTGAGGATAAGGAAAAGGTTCTTGAGGCTACGCTGACACAATTGCGTGCGCTGCCGGCAGTGATTTCGGCGACAGTGACTTCACCAGCGTTAATAAATGCGCCGCGTGACCTCATGGCCTTTAATGCCGAGGGTGCACCGCCCGCACCAGAGCCCGCTGGATATTACATCACCTACGTGCGCGCAGCGCCGTCGGGTTACTTTAAAGCCATGGGACAACCCCTTCTCCGTGGTAGGGAATTCCTGCCGAGTGACAAGGCAAACGCACCCCTAGTTTGTATTGTAAGCGATGCCTTCGCTCGGCGTTTCTGGCCCAACCAAGATCCGATTGGAAAGAGGGTAAAATGGGGGCGGCTTGATGGGCCTCGCCCGTGGATGACTGTCGTTGGAGTTGTTAGCGACATGAAGGCGATTGCCGACCCGGCTTTTACTAATGTGATAGGAATGGTAGCGCGACCGTTGGCGCAAATGACGCCTCTGGGGTCGGTTTTACTCGATGATATTACGTTCGTTATTCACTCTTCTGGCAAAGGTCCGAGTGAAGCAGCGATTCGCTCAACCCTCGCACGAGTTGATTCGCGAATCGCGCCGTCGAACTTCTTGTCCCTGGAAGAGGCAGCTTCCCAGTCACGCGCCATTGAGCGATTCATCTTCGTGCTCGTCTCTTTGTTTAGCGTTCTCGGCCTGTTGTTGGCAACAGTTGGCCTCTACGGGCTGCTTTCGTTACACGTGGCCCGCCGACAACGTGAGTTTGGGATTCGCAGTGCCCTCGGCGCGACGGGCGGCCGAATTGTCGAGTTAATTATGCAGCAAGGTGCAACCCTGTCATGCGTCGGATTTGGTGTCGGTACTGTCGCGACGGTGGCAATCGTCTCGATTCTGCGTCGTCAATGGACGCAGATGCCAAGCCCAAATCTCAGCGCTTGGATTGGAAGCTGCGTCGTGTTGTCATTGGTGGTATTGCTAGCTGCGTGGTTACCTGGTCGCCGCGCCTCCCGTATTGATCCGGTGGTCGCTCTGCGATCTGAGTAGTTGAATAGCTATAAATGTTTCGCAGGACAGCCGCGTAAAAAATAGCCGAACCGGTCAGACTAGATCATATCCCAAGTGAGGACGCGCTTGTTCACCTTGTCGTCCATCACCAATCGAACGATGTACGGCGCCGTCTTCGTGAGCCAGAAGGTCATGACGTATTGGTCTGATTTTGCGTTTTCCACAACCCACGCTTTCACCGTTCCATGCGCGCCGGCTGAAACGTGTTCCTCACGCAACACATGAAAGGGTTCGACCGTGAGCTTGTCCTCGCGATCCGCAACGGCAGGAATCGAACCGGTCAGTCCCGCCTTCAGAGGTAACGCGGCGAGAAGGATCCCATAAAGTCCGCCGTTGAAATCGTAAACCGCTTGCGGGAGTTCGCTGGCGACAGGCGTCGCCGTGTCCTTGGCATTGGCAAGTGTGACCGAGGTTACGTGCGCGCCATCGAACGTGCGCTTGAAGATCGATCCATCAATGCCATGCGCTTCCGGCGTGATCGGCGCCAGAGTCTTCGGGTCGAACGTGTTTATGATCGTATTCGATAGGCCATTAACGAACGTCGTTCCCTGCACCCGCAAAAGAGCCTGCTTGCCATTCGCTGTCGTCCATTGCATGTGATCGCTCCAAATTCCTTGCGGGCGAACCTGCCCATCGGCGGTCTTCACGCTATAAAACCAAGCGTTGTTGTAAGGCTTGAGAAAAGAGCCATCGAGCGTTCCATCACCGACATGAACCGTTGCTTTAAGATCGCTCCCGGGAGGCGCAGCGGCCACCACGACTAGCAAGCAAGATAAAATGACGAACGCACTTGAGAGAGTGCGCACGGCTTGACAAGATAGCGACAGATACGAGCAGCGAGCGATGTCCCTTCGTTCGAAAATTGTTGTCCACCGAAGTTCGTCAATGAAGTAGATTTTATGCCTCTGTGCATGTTGCTTTAACGGCAGCCAGTCGTTCGCGATGACCACGTCACGTTCTGTACCTTCCATTCTTGATTTTCGCGAATCAAATCGAAGTGATTAACACCACAATGATCCAATTGGTCGTCACGAAAAAACAGGTACGACACCCATACAACTGCAATGTCGCCATCGACCTGAATAACAGGTTCTCCGAGGCGCGCTTCCAGGCGCTCAGGCCCCGGTCGAACCGATCCTGAGAACTCTGCGGGCGTGAGATGGCGAATCGCGTGACTGCCATCCGGTCGTTCCGCAGCAACGGTAATGTCAGCATCAGGTCGAAGCTGTGCTGCGAGCGCCGCCGACTCATGAGCCGCTATCCCTGCGATGATCGCGCGAACAGGCGCCATGATAGACGCCCTTTCCGAGTCGTCTGCCGTCATGCCGGGTAATCCCGCAGCCAAGACAAGGAGTACAGCAAACTGCATTGTAAACTTCACAATATTCCTAGTCCTGCGTCGGCGATCGAGGAAAATGTTTTTCATCGTGAGGGCCTGGGTGCGCAGGCAACGAATGTCTTGCGTCTCGTCGTTGGGCAAGGCATGACTCAGACTTATCACGGGCCTGTCCCTATCCCTGAAGGGCCGCCGATTTGAGTATCACATGGGATGTTGGTCGTGCTATTGTTTGTCCCCCTCCACGTGTTATCCGCTCCTAGATTAAACGAATCGGTCGAAGAATTGGTGCCGCCACAGAGGTTGTTAAAGCCAATGAAACCACCGTGGGGTTCTTGGGAGAGCGGAGACGAAGGTTCGTGAGGCCCACCATTGTTGACCGGATGATGTTGCCTTCTTTGCTGTTCCCTGAGCTTATCATGCTCGCAGTCGTACCTCCTGGC
>QHPN01000059.1 GCA_003219115.1 Verrucomicrobiota bacterium
TACCAAAGAATTTACGACCGATACGCATTGGCAGGGCGAGACCCTGTCGAGCCAGAAGAATTGTGAGGAGGAAGAGAAATAAACGATTGATTCGTGCGCGCGAAGGTGGAGATCATCAGCCATGCTTCAGCCCGCGCTCTCCCTGGTTTTGGAAGCGCTCGAGAAGATTCGCGATTCTCAGGAGAAACCGCTCCGAGTTTCCCGTGCGATACTAAATCGGCTGTTCGAGCAAGCAGCATCTCCCGCCGCTGGAGAGGCGGGCGTGCATGCCGCGCCGAAGCCGGGCGAAGGCGGGTCGTCCGCAAGAAAAACCGATATCGCCGCCAAGGCGGCGGCGCTTGCGCAGGTGCGAGAGCGCGTTTGTGTTTGCATGAAGTGTCCGCACCTCGCCCACACCCGCACGCAAACGGTGTTCGGCGTCGGTAATCCCGATGCGGAATTGATGTTCGTGGGCGAAGCGCCGGGTGCGGATGAAGATGCGCGCGGCGAACCGTTCGTCGGGCGGGCCGGTCAATTGCTTACTCGCATCATCGAGACCATGGGCTTGAGTCGCGACGAGGTTTACATCGCCAATATTTTGAAATGCCGCCCCGATATGCCGAAAAGCGCGTCGGGAAATCGTCCACCCACGCCGGAAGAAATGTCGACCTGCATTGGTTATCTCATTGAGCAGATCGAAATCATTCAACCGCGCGTCGTAGTGGCGCTGGGCGCAACGGCAGTGGAAGGCTTGCTCGGAGCGCGCGGAGTGATGCGCGAGTTGCGCGGCAAATGGCATTCGTATCACGACACCCCGCTCATGATCACGTATCACCCATCCTATTTGCTGCGAAACCAGTCGCCTGGCGAAAAACGCAAAGTCTGGGAAGACATGATGGCGGTGCTGGAAAAAATCGACTGTCCGATCAGCGAGCGACAACGAAATTATTTTCTCTGATCGCGACTCTTCTGTAGCGGCGGGCTACCCGTCGCGCCGTAGCTTCGCGAAAGCGGATGACCGCCGATGTAGTCACCGTCCGTGCCACAGTAAGTCCCGACAAAGCGAGTCCGAGTAAAAGTAACGTAGAGCCGCTATCCGGCATGGAAATGATCCGGTAAGTAATTGGTAATGATGCGACGGGAAGAAAGCCGGGTTGACCGGTCGTAGGAATGAAGGTGGTGATCGCGTTTTCGTTTTCAGTGATGGTTACCGAGTTTGAATAAAATGCCGCTGGCAGGCCAACGTCTGCGAGCAGACCACCGGCATCGTTGGAGTAGAGAAACATCAGTTGAGTCAAACCGGTTCCGCTCGAGGTAGCTGGATTGAGGCGAAGAACATCCGAGATAGTGCCGCCGTGCTCGGTCAGGAATACATCGCCAACAGTAAAAGCTGCGCCTTCCTGTGGATGGGTAGTGAAAACCAGAGCACCGGATAGACCGCCTGGCCCCGGATCGGCAGCCAGTGTTCCTATAAGTGGAATTACTGCGCCGTTCGGTAACTCCAGCTGCCCGACGCCGTTCTCATTGAATGTGAAAGTCGGAGCGGAGACGGTTCCATTTGATGCAGTCGTGGTAAACAGGAGCGCCACGACAACGATAACAACCAAGGTCACAAATTTTTTCATAATTGCTTAGTGGGTTAAAACGTCTTCTCTGACGAAGGCGCTCTTCACCAACGTTCTAACGAAGTGGCCGAGCGAAGTTCCTGATTAAATCGCGAATATTGTAGTCGTCGATCGCTGGAGCGGGCGCGCCCTCGGTCAAAAAATTGCAACCAAGGGCGAAACCGCCGGCCCGGGGCCCGTGCGCAAAGGGAAACTGGAGTCGGCTCCAGGCCCTGCGGGGCGACCCAGGAGCCGACTACGACGCCTTTTTGTTAATGCGACACCCTGACTGCTGTCCCCTCAAACACCGCTGGCACCGGACCACCGGTCTGGATCAGCCAAAGCTGCTTGCCGCCCCTTGGATCGACGAAGATGTCAAAGCTTGGGCCGCCGGTGAAGGTGAGCGTGCCGGTACAGTCTGGGTCGACCGTATAGGATCCGGCGGATGCAGCGGAGTGGACGATAAAGCCATTGATGCTGACGGTGGCGAATGGACTGACGAGGGTTCCATCTCCGTTGAAATCGATGCCTTCTACGATGGCTTTCGGTTGCGCCTCACCACCGACAATGTTCCATCCGTGGGCATCGAATACATACAATCCATGCAGAGTCTGGACGCCGCAAGTTTGCGCAGGGGTCTGCGCCCGCGCCGTGTCAGACGTCCCGAACGTCATTGCGATCATGCTGATCAACGCACCGGCGAAGAGTAAGCCGCCTGTTATCGTCTTTATCGTTAGCTTTGTGCTCATAGTTATGGGTTCTTTCTTTGTTAATGTTTTGATATTTCCTTTCAGCAGGTTCTAACGAAATGGCCAGCCGAAGTTCCGAAAATCGGCTCATGAAAATTAACCGCAGATGCCGCGGATTTCGCAGATCAAGCTTTGACGGGTCAGAATTATTCTATCTGTGGTCTCCGCCCAATTCGCGGTCAGTTCAAAACTGGCGGCAGGTGGTTTTTACGCTTGTTTTATAACGAGAAAGTTGTCACCCTGTTCGGTCGTGAGCGAGCAAGCCAAAGCGAGCGCTCTGAGGGGTCCGCGCGTGTTCGCCACGACGCGCTGGAGCCTCATTCTTTCGGCGACAGATTCAGACAGCAATGAGCAAAAGGCGCGCGAGGCGCTGGCCGAACTTTGCCGGACTTACTGGCGACCGATTTTTCTCTTCGTTAGCCGTCGCGGGTACTCGATCCAGGAAGCGCAGGATCTTACCCAGGATTTTTTTGTTATGATTCTGGAAACGGATTGGTTGAAGCATGCCGACGAGCATCGCGGCCGATTTCGCTCATTTCTGCTCAAGTCGCTCCAGAATTTCCTTAGTCATGCCCAGGAGAAAAGCAGCGCGGTCAAACGCGGCGGTAAAGTCGAGTTTATTTCCTGGGACGAATGGATGGCAGAGGCACCGTCGCAATTATTGGTCCCGTCAGAGACGCTCGAGTCGCTTCCGCCAGAGCGCCTCTTCGATCTGCGCTGGGCTGCGACCGTGGTGGAACACGCGCTGCAACGTCTCCGCGAAGAATGCGAAAGCAAAGGGCGGCTTCGGCTGTTTGAAGCGTTGAGCGGACATCTGGCGTCGGAGCGCAGCGATGTCTCATACGCCAGTCTCGCATCTGGTTTGGGAATCCCGGAGATAATGGTAAAAAAACAGCTCCACAATCTGCGGCAACGTTACCGCTGGCTCCTGCGCGATGAAGTTACGCATACGGTGGAGAACCCAGGTGACGTGGACGATGAGATCCGGTACTTATGTGCGGTTCTGGCGGCAGGAGATGAGATTAAATCTTGAGAACGTCACATCCGTAAATCGTTAGTACTCTTACGTCCACCCTTTAACGAGGTTGATGACGGCAATAACGTAAATCCTTCTAACTCATCATGAACCGCCTTGCGCAGTCGGTTTCAGGTATCGAGACCGGCACCAGCAAATGCGAGCAGTGTGGTGCTACCACACGGCTCAGTGACGGGATGTGCCTGAGCTGCTTTCTCAAGGAGGGACTGCAGCCAGAGCAGCAAGCGTCAGCGGCAGCCTTCGAGAGCCTTTTAGCCGAAGCTGACGTGCCTGACAAGCAATGGCGCCTCGGCAACTACGAAATTCTGGAGGAGATCGGCCGTGGCGGAATGGGCGTAATTTACCGCGCGCGTCAACGGCATTCGCGGCGCATCGTCGCCTTAAAGCGAGTGCTGACCTACCAGGCCGACTCACACGAGACGCTCGCGCGTTTCCGGCGAGAGGCCGAAACCGCAGCCACTCTCGATCACCCGAATATTCTTCCGATCTATGAGGTTAGCGAAAGTGAGGATGGACTCCCTTACTTCAGCATGAAATTGGCGATCGGCGGAAGCCTGCGCACCGCCACGCCTGCTCTTTGCCACAATCCACGCCAGTGTGTGCAACTCATGGCCAAAGTGGCGTGCGCGATCGAATACGCGCACTCCCGGAAAATTCTTCACCGTGATCTTCAACCAGGAAATGTTCTGCTCGATGCGCACGGTGAACCATTGGTGAGCGATTTCGGCCTCGCCAAATGGCTAGATGAACAGACTGATCTCACCCGAACACTAACGACCTTTGGGACGCCTGGCTACATCGCGCCCGAGCAAGCCGAAGGCCTTAGTTTTAGCCCCGCGGCAGATATTTACAGTCTCGGCGCGATTCTGTTCAATCTCCTTGCCGGTCGGCCACCTTTCGTTGGCGCAAACGCGCTCTCGGTGATACGGCAAGCGTCCGTGACACCGGCGCCAAAGCTGCGTGAGATTGCGCCGTCGCTCGGACGCGATTTGGAAACCATTATCGCGCGTTGTTTGGAACGCGATCCCAAAGCGCGCTACCGCTCCGCCGCCGCACTGGCGCAAGATCTTGAGCGCTGGCTCGAAGGCCGGCACATCCTCGCCCGGCGCGTTCTTCCTCCCGCGCGTATTTGGCGCTGGTCGCGGCGAAACCCAATCCTCGCCGGAGCCGCCGCTGCCTGTTTGATACTGACTTCTGCCGTGGTTTGGCTGGCGCGCGAACAATTTGCCAAGGCACCAGAATTACCACTGCCCGAGAAGAGCATTGCAGTCTTGCCCTTTGAGAATTTCAGTGACAACAAAGAAAACTCCTACTTCGCCGTCGGGATTCAAGACGACGTGCTGACGAGCCTCGCGCAGATTCGCGAATTGAAAGTAATCAGCCGCACCAGCGTGATGGCTTACCAAAAACCCAGCAGGCGCAATATGCGGGAGATCAGCCGGGCGCTCGGCGTGGCGAATGTTTTGGAAGGGAGCGTCCGCCGCACGGGCAACCGCGTGCTCCTCAACGTCCAGTTGATCGACGCCCGCAACGATCGCCACATCTGGGCGCAGCGTTACGACCGCGCCGTGGCCGATTCGATCGGCCTCGAGGGCGAACTGGCCACCCAGATCGCGGCCGCGCTGAAAGCGAAACTGGCACCGGAAGAAAAGGCGCGTCTCGATGCCAGACCCACTACTAACTCGGAGGCCTACGTGCTTTACCTGACCGCGCTCGGGACGGAAGATGAGATCGCGGCGGAGCAGCTCCTCATGCAAGCCACCGCGATTGATCCAGGGTTCGCCCTGGCTTACGCGCGAGCTTCCGTTCTCAATAGCAAGATTTCCGGGTCAACCCGCGGCGATCATCGGGCGCCCAGGGCGAAAGCGCGCGCTCAGGCGGAGGAAGCTGTGCGATTATCGCCAACTTTGGGCGAAGCGCATATGGCTTTGGGTCTTTGCGTCTATTGGGGGGATAAGAAGTACGACGCAGCTCTTAAGGAGTTCGAGGTCGCCGCGGCGACTTCTCCCAATAACGCCGAGATCTACATTTACGTTGGTGGCATCTATCGCCGGCAGGGGCGGTGGCGCGAATCGGTTGCAAGCTTCGAACGCGCCATATCCCTCGATCCTCGCAACGGTGCAGTCGCTCTCAACGCCGGCAACAATCATCTTTTCATGCGCGACTGGCCTGCCGCTGCCGCCGATTACAATCGCGCTTTGGAGATCCCGCCGGACTTCGTGAGTCCCAAGATCGGCCTTGCCTACCTCGAAGTGTTTCGCAACGGCAATCCCGCTGCCGGCAGAAAAATTTTGGAAAACATTCCCGCCGGCAATGATCGCGACGGATTGTTGGCTGTGGCGCGCTGGGACCTGGCCATGCTGGAGCGAGATTATGCCGCAGCTGAAAAAGTTCTGACTGATTCTCCGTTGGAAGATTTTCCTAAGGTTGGAGACGCCCCGAAAAAATATTACCAGGGCCGTGTCGCCCTCGCTTGCGGCGACGTCGAATCGGCCCAATGCTATTTTGCCGCGGCGAGCCCAGCTCTCGAACGGTGGGTGCGCGACGAGCCTGACGATACAGACCACCACGCTCGACTCGGATTACTCTACGCCTACATGCAGAGGAAGGAGGATGCCATTCGAGAAGCTCGCCGAGCAATCGCACTGGAGCCGGAAAGCGAAAACGCATTTCAGGGCGCCCAGGAAGCGGCTAATCTGGCGCTGGTTTTTGCACTTGTTGGCGAACCGGACCAGGCAATCACGCTCATTGAGCGTCTCCTTTCCACGCCCGGCGCGGCCAGTTACCCAGATTGGCCGAATAGCATTACACTCGCCGACCTTCGTCTGCGGTGGGAATGGGATTCGCTGCGAAGCAATCCGCGTTTCCAGAAGATCCTCGCCGGACCGGAGCCTAAGACCATTCTAACAACCATCCAGCGGGCAGCGCCTGCGGCGCCGGAAAAAAGCATCGCGGTCTTGCCGTTCGAAAACTTGAGTGACGATAAACAGAACGCCTACTTCGCGACCGGCGTGCAAGATGAGGTATTGGCAAATCTCGCCCGGATCGCGGACCTGAAGATGATCAGCCGCACGAGCGTGATGCAGTACAAGGACCCGGCGAAACGGAACCTGCGTGAGATCGGTCAACAACTTGGGGCCACCAACGTGGTCGAAGGCAGTGTTCAACGCATTGCAAATCGTATACGGGTGAACGCTCAATTAATCAATGCGCGCACGGATGCCCACATTTGGGCGCAAACCTACGACGGTGATCTCACGGATGTCAAAATCTCGGCTGATGAGAAAGCAACGATCGCAAGTCCGCCGACGACTGATGTTGCTGCGAACGCGCTTTACCAGGAAGCCTTGCAGCTTGAACACCAGCCGCCCGAAGACCAGACGCTGCGGCACGCGATTGAGTTGCTTGAGCAAGCGGTCGCGCGCGATCCGAAGTTCGCGCTTGCCTATTCCCTGATGAATCAAAAGCACATGAGCCTTTACTTCGGCGGATACGATCATAATGCGACCCAGCGCGAACAGGCCAACGTAGCTTTGCAGAAGGCGACCCAACTTCAGCCCGACGCAGGCGAAGTTCATCTCGCTGCGGCCGAATACTGGTTTCACGGTTTTTTCGATTACGATCGTGCTCGCGCCGAGATCGAGCTGGCGCGGCGCAGCCTGCCTAATGACCCCAAAGTTTACGCAATGACGGCGGCGATGGACCGACGCCAAGGTCGCTGGAGCGAAGCGGTGAGAAATTTCGAGCGCGCCGCCGAGCTGAATCCGCGCGACCTGGATGCTGTCATGAACACGGCCTTCACATATGAAGGTCTGCATCGGTATTCCGACGCAACTCGAATGTACGAGCGGGCGGCAGCGCTTTCACCGTCCGATTACTTCCCTCGAATCGCCGCGCGCTCGAACCAGGCGTTGAATGAAGGGGCTGACCTTCGTCCGTTGCGGACCGAGCTCAATGCAATTCTGGCCGAAAACCCGAAGGCGAAGGCCGATATCCTCGAATATCTGTGGGGCTGCGCGACGCTTGAGCGCGATCATTCGGCGATTGAACGCGTTCTTGCTCTTATTCCTTCCGAAGGCCTCTTCAGTGGCGGCAATTTCGTTCGACCTCGAGAGTGGTACGTCGGTTACGCGGCGTACATATTTGATGATAAACAAGCGATGCGAGCTGCGTTCGCCAAAGCGCGCACAACTTTAGCGAAGCAGGTAAAGGAGCAACCGGATTATGCGGGAGCTTGGAGTCTGCTTGGACGAATCGATGCTGCGCTCGGACATAAAGAGGAAGCCATTCGCGAGGGACGCCGCGCTTGCGAACTTTTGCCGTTATCAAAGGATGCTTGGTACGGTCCATTGCAGCAGCGCGCACTCGCGGTGATTTACGGGTGGACGGGCGAGAAGGAATCAGCCCTTGCCCAACTGGAACAGCTGGCGACGCAACTTCCGGGAACGGATTACGGCGACCTGAAGCTCGATCCGAATTGGGATCCGCTGCGAGGAGATCCGCGATTCGAGAAGATCGTCGCTTCGCTTGCACCAACAATAGCGATTGCCAGTGATTGAGGAGGCTACAACTTTGCTCGGATCCCGCGCAGCCGGCTTTGACCCGCAAGGGTGATCGTAGTTGACGCGATCATCCCGCGTACTTCGCCGCGGGAAACCTTCACCCGCGTGCGGAACGCTTCCAGGCCGCTCTGTTCGATCAGTTCAAGGGTACGCACGCCAATCATTGCCGGCAGGACCGTTGCGATACGAACACGCGGCGGATTGATGGCAATGCAATATTCCAGTCCCGCATCCAAACCGGCACGTGCTTCCGCGATCCAACGCTGATAGATCGGCAAGAAATTAGCCGGTGCGTTCAACAGATCGGTCGCCGAAAGATTGGCGGCCCGCAGTTCGTCTTCCGGAAAATAACAGCGGCCGGCGCGCAGATCGTTGCCGGCATCGCGCAAAATATTTACCAGCTGCAATCCCCGTCCGTATTTTGTTCCCAGCTCGAACATGTCTCCTTCCTCGCGTGCGGTGAAACTCTTCACTTTCCGAAAACAGATGCGCGTCCAGAATTCCCCCACACAACCGGCGACGAGATACGTGTATTCGTGCAACTCCTCCGCATTGGCCAATGCCGTGAGTTGTCCCTGCCAGCGCATCAAATCCTGCCGTTGCCCACGCGTGATGATTGCAAGCAACTCACGGACATCACGTTGATCTTCGAGCGAAAGATTTTGCAGCGACCGCAAAATTTCGTCGGCCGATCCGAGTAGCGCGTTCTCACCATCGGTCATGCCGGGGGAACCACGCAGGTATGCGAGATCCTCCCCCATCGCTTTCTCGTTTCCGGCAATCGCGCGGGAAAACCGGTCCAGCAGCTCAATTCGTTTCTCGACATCGCTGCTGTCCGCAATCGTATCGCTCGTCCGCGCCAGCAAATAACCCAGCGCGACCGGTTCCCGCAGCGCCTTGGGCAATAACCGAATAGAGATGTAAAAGGACCGTGAAACCGGTTTCAGTAGTTCCAGCTCGTTCACAGTCCAAGCTTGCTCAGGTCACTTCAATCCGCGAGAGGTACCTGTGGAATTATGTGGCGTAAGTTTCCTAACTTGCGATCTGTCCGGGGCGCAAGTGGCATTGGCATCCTGCCGATGGCAAGTTAAGAAACTTGCCCCACATGACCGACCTGATTCGCCATCTCTACGTCCATTTTCCATTTTGCGCGCGCATCTGCCCGTATTGCGCATTTTACAAGACGCGTGGAAATGCGGCGGAGGTCGGGCGCTTTTGCGAGGCTCTCGTGGGCGAGCTTCAAAGAACAACCGCCGACTTGTTGCCATCGACCATTTATTTTGGTGGCGGGACCCCAACAGCTCTGAAAACTTCGCAACTTGAAGTTATCCTGTCCGCGTTTCATCAGCGACTCGATCTCTCGGAATTAAAAGAGTGGACGATCGAGGCAAATCCCGGCAGCGTCTCCGCGCGCAAGGCTGCGTTGCTGAAAAAATTTGGCGTCAATCGCATCAGTCTCGGTGTCCAGAGTTGGGACAACGACTTGCTAAACCTGCTCGGTCGCGAGCACAACGCCGCGCAGGCGGAAGAATCGTTTCGCATTTTTCGCGACGCCGGATTTTCCAACATCAGCATCGACCTCATGTTTGCCTTACCAGGGCAAACCGAAAGGCAATGGCGAGATTCATTGCAAAAGACAATCGCGCTCGAGCCCGAACACATTTCCACTTATTGCCTCACCTATGAGGAGGACACGGAATTTCTCGCGCGATTCGAGCGCGGAGAATTTTCCGCGGACGAAGAAAGGGAAGCCCGTTTTCTCGAAGTGACAATGACCACGCTGGAGCGGGCGGGGTACGAACACTACGAAATCTCAAACTACGCGCGTGCGGGGTTTCGGTCCGAGCACAATCAAGCGTACTGGCAGGGGGCGGATTATATCGGGCTGGGCCCGAGCGCATTCTCGACGCGGAGTTTCGAGCGCTGGCAGAACGTCGCCGATCATCACGAATACGCGCGCCGCTTGTTTGCCAACGAATCGCCGGTCGCGTCCGTAGAAAGATTGACTCCGGAAATGAAACGGATGGAGCGCGTCGCCTTGGGATTGCGGACGGCGGAGGGAATCACCGTTCATACAATCTCGATAAATCGCACTCATGCGCTGAGCCACGCCGGATTGCTTCGGCACGACACGAATCGCATTTTTTTGACGCGTGCAGGAAAATTGCTCGCTGATTCAATCGCCGAGGAGCTGCTGTAGCCGCGGACGCTGGCTGCGGCTTGCACATTAAAACCTCGGCGGTCATAGACCGCCGCTACAGACTGCCGCGGCCAGCGACTGCGGCTACCTACACCCCGCCGTAGCGTCGCTGTCTCTTGGCGAAATCTTCTACCGCCGCAAATAAATCTTTTCGTGTGAAATCCGGCCAGAGCTTTGAGGTCACGTACATCTCGGTATAAGAAAGCTGCCAAAGCAAAAAATTTGAAATGCGCATCTCGCCCGACGTGCGAATCAACAAGTCCGGGTCTGGATAATACCGCGTATACAGATGTTTGCTGAACATCTCCGAGTTAATCATGGCCCGATCGATATGCCCCGCCTCGACCTCACGCAGCAGACTCCGAATCCCGTCGATGATCTCATCCCGTCCGCCGTAACTGAGCGCGAGGATAAGTGTGAGCCCGGTGTTCCCGGCCGCGCGTTTGATTGATTCGTGCAATCGTTTCTGACAATTGTCCGGCAAATCGGTCAGCCGCCCGATCGCCTGGAGCCGCACATTTTTCTCAACCAGCTCTGGCGTTTTATCTTTTAAAAATTTCTCAAGCAGCCGCATCAAGGCGAATACTTCGCCTTTTGGCCGTTGCCAGTTTTCCGCCGAAAAGGCGTAAAGCGTGAGATATTCTACCTTCAGTTCGCCGCAGCCTTCCACGCATTCGCGCACCGCATCTGCGCCTTTTTCATGCCCTTTAATTCGCGGCAAGCCACGCTGCTTCGCCCAGCGACCGTTCCCATCCATGATGATGGCAATGTGTCGCGGAATGATTTTCGTCATTTCTAGGAGACTCTTGAAAAACCCAACCCCATCGCGCGAGACCGCTGTGGGCTGGATGGCAAGGCGCGAGTGAAGAGCATGTCCTCGCGCCTTGGAGAGGCAAAAAATCGGCAGCAACGCGACATGGCTGAGTTTTCCAACAGTCTCCTAAAGCATAATTGTTTCCGCCCGCGTTGCCCCGACACTAACGATTGTTAGCTTGCCTCCGGTTAATCCTGAAATTCGTTTAAGGTAATATCGCGCCGGCTTGGGCAGGTCGGACCATTTTCGAGCGGATCGCGTCGATTTGTTCCAGCCTGGCATCCTTTCATAAATTGGTTCGCAATTGTTCCATTGCGTGGAATCGCAGGGTGGAACGTCGAGACGTTTTCCATTAAGGCGGTAGCCGACGCAAAACGAAATCGGATCCACTTCATCGAGGCCATCGAGATTGGTGATCGCGAGTTCATCGATGCCGTTGATCATGGTGGCGTAATGGGTCGCCACCGCATCGAACCAGCCACAGCGGCGGGCGCGTCCCGTCGTCGCCCCAAATTCGCGCCCCATTTCGTGCAATCGTTTGGCAAAACTTGCATCTTCCGTCGGCAACGGCCCCTCCCCAACACGTGTCGTGTAAGCTTTCATCACGCCAACGACGCGATCCATCCGATGCGGCGGAACACCCGAACCGGTGCAAGCGCCGCCCGCCGTCGTATTCGATGAGGTCACAAACGGATAGGTTCCGTGGTCGATATCGAGAAAAGTTCCTTGCGCGCCTTCAAACAAAATTTCGCGGCCACTCTGCAATGCCCGATGCAGATAGACCACCGTGTTCGCAACAAAAGGCGCCAGCGCCACCCCCGCCGCTAAATATTGCTGGCTTACTTCGCGGAAATCATTCGGTTCGGCGCCGAGTGCACGTAAAATGGCATTGTTCTCGCGCATCTTGGCCTCGAGTTTCTTCGAGAACAATGTGGGCTGCATCAGATCGGAAACCCGCAGGCCCGTTCGCGCTGCCTTATCACCGTAGGCGGGACCAATCCCGCGTTTCGTGGTGCCGATTTTGGTTACCCCCTTGCGCAACTCGCGCTGCTCATCCAGCGCACGATGATACGGCAGCACCAAATGCGCGGCATCACTCAGCAGCAGGTTACGGCCGATCTTTACCCCTAGTTTTCGTAAGCCATCGATTTCCTTAACCAGCGCGACTGGATCAACAACCACGCCGTTGCCAATCACACACACTTTGCCGCGGCGGAGAATTCCAGACGGAATCAGATGCAAAATGTATTTCTTCCCGCCATGAATAACAGTATGGCCGGCGTTGTTACCGCCCTGGCTTCGCACAACGATATCGGCGTCAGTGGTGAGCACATCGATGATCTTCCCTTTCCCTTCGTCGCCCCATTGCGCGCCGATCAAGATCGTGTTGGCCATGGTGTTTTTGGGCAAAATTTTGTCCCGACGCGCTCGATCGAGGCAGTCGGGACTGCGTCAAAGGATAAGAGCGGGTGCGAGCGACGCAAGACCATTCTCGCGACCGGGCGCGATTCAGGAGTGGCTCAACAAAAATATGCGTACCATCCTATTGATTATTCTGGTGCTGTTATTAATCGGCGCCCTGCCGGCCTGGCCGTATAGTACAAACTGGGGTTATTTCCCAGGCGGCGGATTGCTCCTTTTAATAATTCTAATACTGGTTTTCATGCGAGCTTAGCGCTGCTTGCGCCTGGGAACGCGGGGCTTCTAGCCTGCTGTATTCGGCATCCCGGCCGAATGCCTTGCAGTCACGTCCGCTTTTACTTCGCCACTACTCGCACCACCGGCAAGGGAAAACGGAGTCGCAATTCGTCCTGAAGATAAATTTCCACGTGGTGCAAACCAAACTGCTGGAACTGGACTCCGCCAAAGTAATGCACATTCGTGGCATGTCCTTCAATCTCCTTTAGCTCAAAGTCTACTTCCGCCTGGGCCAGTACCTGTTGCTCGTCCACCCCAATGATGCGCGAGCGTTGCTTGAATTTTCCCGCGCCGCTGCACCAGCGCGACCAAATACACAGCCGCATGCAGGTGATCGGCAATTGCGGAGCAGGCACGATATTGATGACGCCGACCAAAGTCTGCATCCCGTTAAACTCGTGCCGCACGTCCTCGCACAGGACACAGCTTTGCAGGTCGGGCAGGATAACCTCGGTTGTAGCCATTTCTTAAATCAAGCCGCGCAGAAGCAGCGCGAATAGTATCACGGCCACGAGAATTCGATAAATCGCAAAAGGCGCGAACCCACGCGTCCGCACCCAATTCATAAACCAGGCGACCACACCTAGCGCCACCACAAATGAAACGATTCCGCCAATCAATAGCACAACCCAATTGTGTCCCGTCATGACCAGCGGCGCGAGTCTTGTTTCGTCGGCGCCGTGCCGCACTGTCTTGAGCAAATCGTAGCCGGTCGCGACCACCATGGTCGGCATGGAAAGAAAAAACGAAAACTCGAGCGCCGCGCTCCGGCCAAGCCCGGCCAACTGACCAGCGGCAATCGTCGACATCGAGCGCGAGGTTCCCGGAAAAACCGCCGACGCAATCTGCGCAAAACCGATCCAGGTTGCCTGTGGCAAAGACATCTCTTCCATTCGCAGCATGCGCGGATTACGACAAAGCGCGTCCACCAGCCACATGATGACGCCACCGATGAACAACGCCCACGCCATTACCCAGAGATTTTCCAGGTTTTGTCCGATCTGTTTTTTCAAAAGGAACGACGGCACTGCCGTGATAACGAACGCAATGAGCGTGAGCCCGAGCGGATGCGTGAAAATATTGCGGTTCCCGCTCTCGCCCCGCGGAAAAGTCGCAAGAAATTTCAGGATCCGATTCCAAAAATAAACCGGCAGCGCCAGGATCGCTCCCAGTTGAATCACAATCGTGTACATCTTCCAGTAGGCATCATGCAGATCGAGACGCAGCAATGCTTCGACAATCCGCAGATGCGCGGTCGAGCTGACGGGCAAAAATTCCGTCAGCCCTTCGACAATACCGAGTAAAATGGACAGAAGAAAATCGTTCACCGTGCCTGTCTATCGTTTTGTCAGCCTTTTGGTAAAATCGCAGGATGGTCAGCTTCAACTCCTCAATGGTCAAAAATAATTTTGTCTCGTCAGCAATCGAAGCGCATTGTCATTGCCTGCGATGAGGCTCCTCATTACGGGAATTTGCGGTTTTGTCGGTAGTTCCCTGGCAAACTGGTTTCGCGAACGAGATCCTTCGTGCGAAATAATCGGGATCGAGAACTTCGTCCGGCCGGGGAGTGAGACCAATCGCACCGTCCTCCGTTCACGTGGAATCAGGATTCAGCATGGCGATGTTCGAAATGCTTCCGATTTCGAAAGCCTTCCTGCCGTCGACTGGGTAGTCGATGCTGCTGCCAATCCAAGTGTCCTTGCCGGAGTGGATAATCGCACCAGTTCGCGCCAGGTAATCGAACACAATCTCTATGGAACGGTGAACCTGCTCGAGTACTGCAAGCGGGTTGAAGCCGGGCTGATCTTACTTAGTACCAGCCGAGTCTATTCCATTGCAGCACTTGCGGCACTACCATTAACAAAAGGCAATGAAGCATTCGAATGGGACGAGAATGCCAAGCCGCCGGTCGGAGCTTCGATCAATGGATTAACGACTAAATTCTCCATTTCACCTCCAATCTCACTCTATGGCAGCACGAAGCTGGCGTCGGAAGCGCTGGCTTTGGAATATCACCACAGCTTTTCGTTTCCGGTGTGGATTAATCGGTGCGGCGTGATCGCCGGCGCAGGCCAGTTTGGAACTGCTGAGCAAGGCATCTTTTCTTATTGGATCCACGCTTACGCTCAAAAACGTCCGCTAAAGTATATCGGCTTTGATGGCTCCGGGCGCCAGGTCAGAGACGCGCTTCACCCGGGTGATTTGGCTGAGCTTATCGCACAGCA
Source organism: Verrucomicrobiota bacterium (assembly GCA_003219115.1). Classification (GTDB taxonomy): domain Bacteria; phylum Verrucomicrobiota; class Verrucomicrobiia; order Chthoniobacterales; family UBA10450; genus AV69. Next base: position 14,868 of record QHPN01000059.1, read on the forward strand.
AATGGACAGCTCCGACCAATCCAGCGCTACCATCTTCAATGTTGGAGGTGGCTCTGAGAATGCCCTCTCCCTCGCCCAGCTCACAAGCTGGTGCGCGAAGCGTTTCGGTAAACATTCGATCGCATCGGACCCTGCACCGCGCGCCTTCGATGTTCCATGGCTGGTTATGGATAACCGGCAAACGACAAGCGTATTTAACTGGCGTCCGAAGCGTGACCTCGCTTCCATTCTCGACGAGATTGCGACCCACGCCGAACAAAACTCCAACTGGCTCGATCTTTCTTCTCCGTAGTGATCAGGCGCAGACGCAGAATGCGCCGACGCCGCAAACAAAACCAACCACGAATAAGGCTAATGGACGCTAATTTCAGAAGCGAAAGAACATTCGTGTTTATTCGCGGTTAAAAATTCTGTGAACGAACAACCGCCCCTTCAACTTCTCAGTATCATCATCCCGGCACGCGATGAGGCCGGCTGTATCGCGGCAACCGTTGAACATCTCCACGTCGAATTACGCCTCAATAACATCCCCCACGAAATCGTTGCCGTGGATGACGGCAGCACCGACGGCACATGGAAGGTTTTGCAAGAAACACAAAAGCGCGTCGAAACCTTGCGACCGATTCAAAATCTGGAGGCGCACGGCTTCGGCCGGGCCGTGGTTCTGGGCTTCGACCACGCCAAAGGCGACGCATTGGTCATTATGATGGCCGACGAATCCGATGACTGCCGCGATGTCGTGCGTTACTGGCAGGTCCTGAACTCCGGCTACGATTGCGTCTTTGGCAGTCGTTTTGTCAAGGGCGGCGGTGTAATCGATTATCCGTGGCTCAAACTTTGGATCAATCGCTGCGCCAATTTATTCATTCGCGTTCTTTTTCGCATCAAGCCTAACGATATTACGAATGCCTTCAAAGCTTACCGCCGCGAAGTCATCGAAGGTTGTCGTCCATTACTGTCGCCTCACTTCAATTTGACGGTCGAAATCCCGTTAAAAGCAATCGTCCGTGGCTACACTTGGACGGTAATCCCCATCACTTGGCGCAACCGTCGGACGGGCACCGCCAAGCTTAAAATAAAGGAGATGGGCAGCCGTTATCTGTTTATCTGCCTCTACGTGTGGCTGGAAAAATACTTCAGTCGCGGCGATTACCAGAAAGACTCGCGCGAACTCACCGCTCACGTTCGCGAAACACTGGGCCCGCGTTAATACGGACCTCCGATTGCATATTCAAACGTGAGTCTAAAGAAGGAAACCGTCCGGAGTCTTGTTCCCATTCTGGTCATTACCGCTGTCTACAGACACAGAGCGCGTTGATTGTGGCTATGTTCATCCCGGCTGGGCTAATTTTATCAAACGCAGCTTCTCGCGAACAGTCGGCGAAGGACAAAAGCATCACATCTACAGTCTGTTTTAAACGAATTAAGTTGTAACGGATTGTCGAGGCACTCGCCGCGCTTAGCGCGGTTTTAGCTCGTCGCTTACAATAAGCGCCGCTACAACGCTGACTTGCTTCGCCCTCTTTTCGATCCCTTTGCCGTTTTTCGCGTTTTTGGCGGATAGCTATTACACTTTGCGTCCGAATTTTTTCTCCAGTTCTGCGTGCGAGATTTGGATCATGGTCGGACGACCGTGGGGGCAGCAGTAGGGCAGATCACACGCCAGCAGATCGCGAATTAGTTTTTCGATCTCGGGATAACGCAATGGGTCGTTCGCTCTGACGGCGTGACGGCAGACGGTTTTTGCGATCATATCTTCGCCCAGACGCAACGGCGAACTGCTGCGGCTGGTAGTTTTCAATTCGTCAATCACCCGACGCAAGAAATCGGCAGCATCAGCGACTTCTAGAAAAGCCGGCAAGGTATCGACCCGAAAATTGTTGGCACCGAAGCTTTCGATTCCGATCCCCATTTTTTGCAGGGTCGCAGCATTGCGTTCGACCCATTCGGTATCGCGCGGTGGCAGGGAAAAAATCTGGGGTAGGAGCATTCGCTGCGATGGAACTCCCTGCTCCTCCATCCGCCGGCGCAGTTCTTCGAACAGAATGCGTTCATGTGCCGCATGCTGATCGACCAGAACGAGTCCGTCCGAATTTTCCATCAATACGTAAAGCCGGTTGAGCACACCGATGATTTGAAATTGCTGATCGTCTTTCGGTACAGCTGCCGGCTCAAGATAAGGCGGCGTGACGATTGGCTGCGGGCGAATCGGGAAATCGGCTCTACCAGCAGGCACCGACTGGGACAGGGACGGTTGCTCAGGCGCGGTTGGCCTCGAGGCTTCAACACCATCGGATTGCCGCGTTGAACTCCGCGCACTGATTTCAGGCGCGCTCGGAATGGGTCGCTCAATCCATGGCGAACCCCGGGACGATGCACCTTCGACGAGAACGCTCGTTGCCGCCGTTGTTGCTCCGGCCGTTGGAATCGGTGCGCTGAATTTTCGCTCCCAATCAACGCGGCCACTTTCAAGCGTGCGCTGGACCGCTTCGACGATTGCTTCGCGAATCCTCGCCGGATCACGAAAGCGCACTTCGCGTTTTGCCGGATGAACATTCACATCCACATCCTGCGGGTCGAGATCGATAAACAGGAACGTGACCGGAAATTGTCCGCGCATGAGGGCAGTGTGATAACCTTCGCGCAGCGCACTAGCGAGAATACCGCTGTCAATTGCGCGTCCGTTGACAAAAACGAATTGTTGGGCGCGCGTTTGCCGGCTCACACCGGCTCGCCCGATCCAGCCTCGAACCCGGAGCCCGCGTTGTTCGCGCTCAGAAATCTCCAGCAGGTCGTTGAGAAATTCGGCACCGTAGAGGTCCCGGATGCGATCGCGCAACGACGTCGTTACCGGCAATTGCAGTGCAACTTTCTCGCCGCGCACCAAGCTGAAGCCAATCGCGGGATGCGCCAGAGCCTGCAAAAAAAATTGGTGCTCGATGTTCCGTGTCTCCGTCGTTTCGGAACGCAGAAATTTTCGCCGCGCCGGCATATTGTAAAAGAGCGAGCGCACTTCGACTTGCGTTCCTGGTGCTTCGCCGCCGTCGCGCACCGTCTCGATGCGTCCGCCATTTACCAGAATCTCGGTGCCGGCAACCGCGCCTGGCTCGCGTGTGGTCAATCGGAAACGCGAAACACTCGCGATGCTCGGCAGCGCTTCGCCACGAAAACCGAGCGTTGTGATGGCAGTAAGATCGGCCGCGGAAGCAATTTTGCTGGTGGCATGTCGCTCAAGCGACAGCAAAGCGTCGTCGCGATCCATTCCGCATCCATCATCGACCACTCGAATGCGCGACATTCCCCCGCGCTGAATCCCTACCTCAATCGATGTGGCACCGGCATCGATGCTGTTCTCGACCAACTCCTTCACCACAGAAGCGGGCCGCTCCACGACTTCGCCGGCCGCCACCTGGCTGGCGACAGTTTCGGGAAGCAATTTGATCCGGCTCATCGGGACTTCTGATTGTAGGGCAGGCGCTGCGCCTGCCAAATCTAATGCGCAGCCAGAGAACTGGGTCCAAAAGCCGAAAAAACCTTCAGGACGCGACGGCTCGAATGGTACAAGGTGGATCGGCCGCTCCGTCGGGCGATGCCGAACGATCGCGACTTCGCCGCCAAAATTAGCATTGGGGTCCGAACCGGACGGGCACGACTGCTCGATCCACCTTTTTGTCGTCGTTAAGGCAAGGGGCGTGCTGATTGACTTCAAATGGGTGAATCGTACGTTTCTGAGAGTAGATGATTGAGATTACCGACAGCGCGGTGCGGCAATTACGAGCACTGGTGGGCGCAGCCGCCGAAAAAGGACTGCGCATCGGGATTGCAAAGGGCGGTTGCTCCGGTCTGCAGTACGAGATGACTCTGGGAGAGGGTCGCCCCGGCGATTCCGTCATCGAACGCGATGGGGTAAAGTTTTTCGTCGACGAAGACAGCGCCAAGCTGCTGCGAGGCTCGACTCTGGATTATTACGACGCCCTTACCGGGGCGGGTTTTCAGATCGTTAATCCAAACGCGGCCCGAACCTGCGGCTGCGGTTCTTCCTTCGAACCGACGCGCCCGCTCTAAAGTGAGTGGTGTTCTCTGATGGCACAGGAATTTTTCCGCTACGAAACGCCTTATGGCCGGCCCCCCCAGCGAGTTAACTATTTCGCATGGACGGTGGTAATTCTTCTTCTCACCGGCTTCGCTTTTGCCGCCTGGCTGGGAAGCTTCTACATTTTCTGGCAACCGGAACGGCCCGACAGTTATCGGCTCCTCAGAAAACTGCATCGCATTGATCCGCCGCGGCGGTTCGAATTGACGGCGGCGCCGGCGGGTGAGTTTCTTAACCCGAAACAGCTGCATGACCGTTACGCTCCCCTCGGCGAAGCGGAGTTGTCCAAGACGAATAGCGAGTTAGCGCGCAATTACATTCGCAATTTTCAGCAGGTCCACGGTCTTGTCCCCTACGTCGTCGGGCGTTTTCGCATCATCGAGGTCCACCAACTCGGCTCGGCAGACATTTTCACTTCCGGAATGGTCGCGCTCGCTGCGGCAATTGATAACGGAGAAGTTCTCCTCGAACACGTTTATCCAGCCGACCGGCGAGACGTTCCGTTGATGCGCCAAACACTCGCTCCCGGTCTCGAGATCACACTTGAACGCTCACACGATATTTCGGCGGTGATTCACGGGGATCGGACGGCCGACGGTCGCATCCTGATCACGGCTATGCCGTTGCTTTATGGGACTTACACCGTTACCCGCGGCACGGGCACGTTTAGCTTGGAACCCCCGCTCGATCTCAATCTCGCGGCTGGTTGGCCGCTTTTTAAACGGGAAGAATTGCGCGCCGCCGAAGATCGATTCGCGCAGTTACGTCAACATGAACCCGCGGCTCCCAGCACAATCGCGATCCCGGGAATCTCGCCCAGCGGGACACCGCCGCCGAGTGAAAACCAACTTGTCCGCGTAGAACCGGCGTTGCCCATTGAAACGCCGGCTGTCACGCCGCCACCGTCCAAGACAACGAAGCCAACACCTGCGGGGAAAGCCGGAAAAATCGCGAAGAATCAAAAGCCAACGGCAATACCGAGCGCCACGGCGATGCAAGTCGCCAAAGCCAATACTCCAGCCCCAACATTATCGACGTCGCCATTGCAAACGTTGAGTCCGACCCCTGCTCCCATCCTCGCCGCCGATGGCACCGCTCTGGCATCGACCGCAGGTGGCGGGAATTGGAAAACGTATCCACCCGGCAAAATGCCGCTGGGCCGTCTCATTGCGACAACGGACCTCAATCAGGTGGCTGACCGCGGTCTTTCCGGAGAACGTACTTACCTCAAGGGACAATTCGTGGTGAATTTCGCCGATGCGAATAAAGCCGTCTTACGGCCGCGCTCGCGCATGCCGGATTCGGTGATGCTTCTGGCCGGAGGAAACTCCACCCGCATCATTGTCGAATATCCGGCGGGTTATGTCCCGCCGAAACCGGGTTCAATCGTAAGCCGCGATGAGGTTCGTCCGTTTGAAATTACTGAAGTGCGAAAACAAGAAGATGGCCAACTGAACGTTTTCGCGCGCGAGATCATGCAGCCGTAGTAGCACAGGCGTCCCGCCTGTAGGGCCAATGGGCATCCTGCCCGTTATGCAAGTTACGCATCTTGCCTGACTTGGACGGCAGGCTTGCCTGCCGTTGATTGCGTGGACTCCGCGACAAGCTGAAAGCATGTCGGCCGAGGTCCGAGCCGGACTGGCGAATGGCTGGAAGCCTAACTTCCAAGGTCAGCGCCTATCGATAATTACCTTGCCGTCACGAATTTCGATCGTGCCGTCACCGTAAGTTGTCCTGTATTCGCCAAGGTATTCCCGCAACGGCCGGGAGCGATATTTCCAGTCAAGCACGTCCGCCGGTATTGGCTCGTTGTTAATGGTGATGCTGCTCAGGCGCGGGCTTTCCAGTGTCTGCGGGCCATCGCTCTGAATCTCGATCTCGCCATTCAAATAATAACGACCGCGACCAACGTATTCGCCCACTGGCACGCTCGTTTGGATGTGCAAACGGTTGCCTTCCATCGCCACGAAAACCTTGCCACGAGCATGCCGATTGTTAGCGATCAAATTGTTTAGATCGTCAGCTGTTAATTCAATATGCGCCGGCTGATCGCGCGTATTTTCAAAATCTTCCCATTTCTGTTTTGCCGTCCTGACACTTTCTTCGGTGGTTTCAAACTGCGGCACGGGCGAAGGTTCCTGCGACAGGACGTGCGTTTTCTTCGCCCAAAGGACACTGCGTAACACCGCGGAATGGGTCTTGAATCCGAAATACAAGCCGATGGCACCGGCAATGATCAGGAAAATGATGAAGCAAGTGAGAATCAAACAACCCTTGCCGAGGCATCCCATCCCTCTCTTCTCACGTGGCGGTGGGCCTTCGATCCAGGTATTCATTTGGCTTCAGCCGAAGATGTTTCCGCTGCCGCTCGCAACTTCTGATAAAGGTCCTGCAATCCTTGCGAGAGCACACGCGGCCCGGCAAGCATCGGCATGAAATTTGTGTCGCCACTCCAACGCGGGACGATGTGAATGTGGAGGTGATCCGGTATGCCTGCGCCCGCGCATTCGCCGACGTTAATCCCGATGTTGAATCCCTGAGCTTTCACCACCTGCCGCAACAATTCCTGCCCGCGCACCACGAGCGAAAAGAGTTCGGCGATTTCATTCTCCCCGAGATCGCGCAGCTCGCCCACTTTTCGATATGGCACCGCCATCAAATGTCCAACGGTGTAGGGGTATCGATTCATGATCAGGAAGGAATTCTTTCGGCGCAGCAAAACAAGATGGGCAGCGTCATCGCTGGCGCGCGCCGCGTCCGCCAGAAAATCAGACGGACTCGATTTCTCGAAGTATTCAAAGCGCCACGGCGCCCACAAAGTTTCGAGCTCGGCTCTTGGGAACTCCACCAGCTAACGAGAGTAAGGTGTTATTAACGAAAGTCGAGTCTATCTGTGAGGCGGGAGCGGCGCCACGAATCCATAGCTGGAGGGTTCGTCGCCCTTCTTTTCCACTGTGACACGGTAAGAAAAATGACCCGAGCTCCACGGTTCCTCGTCCAGCGGAACGACGAGAGCGTTACACCCAGCGGGCGGCTCCCGGAAAAAACGGGGACGTTGCAGATACAAAAGTAAACCCTCATCACGCGCGGGAAGAATTTCGTAGCGCAGATGTTCGGCCGCGGCCATCCGTCGAACTTCGCGGGCGAACTTCACCAACGCATCGCGATTGCTGCGATAGCCGTCGATCGTTCGCATGCCGGAATAGGCGCCGGTAAAAATTGCAGCAAAAATTATGGTGAACGCCGCCAGCCGGCGAACGTGAACAATACTGGTCGCACTAAGTTGCGCAGCCAGGAGAAGACAAAGGGGGGGAACAACCGGGAAAATCCGATCCACCCGTTTCGATGGAATCAACGACATCACTGCGATTCCGCCGGCGACCCAGGCAACAAGCCAGAACATCTCCGGAGAAAGCCTGGCCAGCCATTTTCCAGTCGTCGCTTTCGTCTTCCGCAACGCCACCACGAGGGATCCGATGACAAGCAAACTCCAGGGCGCGAATTTTTGCAGCAGGTGCGGAATATAGAAAAGCAACGGTTGCGACCGATGAATCCCCTCATGAAAACGGCCTGCGAATTCGATCAAAACAACGTCTTCATAAAATCCGTCAATGAAACGGATACCGGCGATAGCCCAAAGACAGAACAAGGCGAAGGAAGCAATCCACGGGATCCATCCGCTCCAGGCACTCGGAAAATCGGGGCGCCATCTCCTGCGCAATTGATACAGAACCAGCGGCGGTAGAACAAAGGCCCAAACGACTGGCCCTTTAATAAACATCGCTGCCGTCAATGCCGCGAAAAGCGCGACTCGATCGCGCATGTTCCAGCGCGTTCGGGTGCGGATTTTTTCGAACATCAACACCCCGGCTGCAAAGGTGGCTAGTGCCAACGGCATATCGGTTCGAACCAGGGGCGCCAATCGCACGCTCAGGAGATTCAGAGCCAGCGCGATCAGCGCGGGCAAATCACCAAAAGCTCGTGCGCTGCGAAAAACCAAAAATGCGAGCGCGACCGCGGCAGCGAAGGAAGGGAAACGCCACGCGAAATCCCATGAGCGGCCAATTTCATAAAGCCCAGCGGAAACCCAGGCGACTGCCGGTGGTTTGCTGTTGATATGATGGATGGAATGACGCTTTGGATTGCCCGCCATGCCTTCGTGCGGCGTCGTCTGATAAAGCCAGCGCTGTTGGCCGATCATTTGGTAAGAAACGAACGCCTGTTTCGCCTGATCGTAGTCGTCGAGCGTCCAAGGCAGGTTTGAGACCGCGAACAGCGAAACCGTAAGGAAGCTAACGATTAGCAGTAGTCGCGCGTTTTTCTCAGTCTTAGCCACAAGAATGTCGGCGGCTTGGAACGTTCGGGCCGGACGCGCATTGCCGCTCCCAGTCAGAACAATCGATTTCGCACAACCGGTCCCGACTCATCGGCTAGTCCCGCCAGAGCAACGCGCGCACGGGTGCCGCGTCCCCGCCCACCACTTTCAGCGGCAACGCGGCAAATTGATAAACTCCTGCTTCGACTTCGCTCAGGTCGAGCGACTCAACAATGGCAATATTTCCGGCGGTAAGCGCATAATGATTCGCCAAAACCTTCGCTTCGATCGGGTCGACGGAAGGAAGATCGACGCCGAGCAAGACAACACGAAGTTCGCGCAACCATGCGATTGCCTCCGGTTCGAGCACCGGAATCCAATCTGGAAATCGTCTCGAGTCAGGGAAACAATTCGTTTTTAGCAGGACCCGGCGCGCTTCTGCGATTTGCGAGCGCGCGTGTTCCAAATCAGCAATCGCAATGGAAGGCTGAGTGCACGAAAACTTTTCCGCGAAGTCGATCACGACCGCCGGTCCGATGTATTTTTCCAGAGGAACGGAATCGATGGTGTCCCCTTTTCGGGTGAAATGAAAGGGCGCGTCCGCGTGCGTTCCATTGTGCACACTCATGATCACCGCGCCCACATTGACTGAACATGTTTCGCTCAAGTACCACCTCAACTCATATCGAAACGGTGTGTCGCCCGGCCATGGCGCGAGATCATTAGTCAACGGCCGTGAAATATCCCAGATGGTTCTCATCCGGCGCGGCGCAGCTCCGTTATTATTGCATCAGCGGCATTTTCA
>QHPN01000135.1:0-2433 GCA_003219115.1 Verrucomicrobiota bacterium
GCGGATAAATAAAGGAGAGGTTCGCAGGCCAGAGGAGTTGATAAGAGTAAAAACAGACAACGCGTCCGGCCAGCATCACTCGCTGCATCCAGCTGATTGCCCATTCCGGTCCGGCTGCTCCGACGTGATGTTTTTCCAACCAGGCGGTTAACAGGCCAAGCGGAACTCCGAGAAAAAAATACGGAACGAGGGGAAGGAAATCCGCGGTCCGTACTCGCGCCCGCTTCCACCAAATCAGAATGGCGAGAACGACCGGGAGCGTGCAGGTAACACTCTTGCTCAGAAGTGCGCACAAAAACAGGAGCAGAGAAACTCCAAGCCACTTCCAGTCGCGTCGTCGTCTGTCACGTTCCTCCAGATTCTCAAACCGCAGAAAGGCCAAAATGCTCGCCAGATAAAACAGCGTCGAGAGTGTATTCTTAATCTCGGTAATCCAGGCAACAGATTCGACCATCACCGGATGAACCGCGAAAATGGCGGCAGCAAACCAGGCTCCGGGCAGACGAAGGTTTCGCAGAAGCAGCGCGAAAAGAACTGCATTCAGGCCATGGAGCAGAACATTGATCAGGTGATACCCGAACGAGTCGAATCTCCACAATTGATACTCCGCCCAAAAGACCGTTCCGGTGATCGGATAGTATTGCTGGAGGGCAACTGGATTGAACCACAGCTCATGCAGGCCGCTCCATCCGTAGAGCGTCGGATTCTTCATCAACCAGGCTTCGTCATCCCAAATGAAACCGTTGTGGAGGGCGGGCAGGTACGCGACAAGCGTGAGACCGATCAGAAGCAGAGCCTTGGTGGAGACCGATAGGGTTCTCATCAGCGCGAGCTGAATGAGCAGGACCGAAGCCGTTGGCTGAAGAAAAGGTCAGTCGCAAGAGACCTTACCGGCTCGTATTCCCGGAACATGGACTTCCGGCCTGTGCGCCAAACAGGCTTGTACCCTGATATGTGTTTAGCGTCGATTGCCCCTCTCATTAAGACCCTGCTTTAGCTGGGTGTTAGCGGCGCCAGCGCGAATGCCAACCGCTTCAGCGGTTTTTTGTCAGTGAAGAAGAAAACCCCGAAAGCCTTCGGGGTTGTGATAGCGCACTCCGCCATACACCTCGCTGAAACGAGGTGTTAATTAAGTGGGACGTGACGTGGCAACGCTAAACATCTACGTAACCTGTTTCCCTTTTACGGAAAAGCAGGCTGAAAACCCGCTGGGCGCACAGGCCACAGGCCTATGTTCCGCTCGACAAACCCACTCTAGGCCTGCTGTTGCAGCATCAACCAGTTGGTCGCGAAGCGTGTTACTTCCCGGGCGTTGGCCAGGTTGAGCTTTTCTTTGATGTGGGCGCGGTGCGTTTCCACGGTTTTCGCGCTCAGGTCCAACCCTTTGGCAATATCGCGTATATCATGTCCTTTTCCGATCAATTGCAAGACTTCCAGTTCGCGATCGCTCAATCGATCGACTGGCGAACGCGAATAATCCCCGCCATGAATGTGATCGTACACCATCCGATTCGACATCACCGGACTGATGAAGATTTCGCCATCAAGGACCGCCCGCACCGCGATAATAAACTGATCGAGCGCCTCACGTTTCATCACGTAGCCGCGGGCGCCCGCTCGCAACGCGCGTTCGGCGTAAAGGGTTTCATCGTGCATCGACAAAATCAGTACCGGTAACCGCGGCCGTTCCGCTCGGATCGCCTTCGTCAATTCGATCCCGTTGGTACCTCCTTCGAGGCTGATATCGACCACCGCCAGGTCAAGACGATGGCGCCGGAGAGCATCGAGCGCTTCCTTGGCCGATCCGGCTTGTGCGCGCACTTCGATATCTGGTTCATCACTCAGCAATTGCACCACGCCCTTAAGAAACAACGGATGGTCGTCAACGACGAGCACCCCACGTTTTCTTTCCGCCTTTCCGTTCACGATTCCATCGGCACTCGGCAGGTCACAGTCGTGCCATGACCACGCCGTGATTCGATCTCCAATTTTCCACCGCACACATCCGCGCGGTATTTCATCATGTGAATTCCCATTGTCTTCTTTTTGCGCGGAGATCGCATCCCCGTGCCGTCGTCCGCGACCGTCAGCACGAGGGTGTGATTTTCCTTTCGCAATGCAATTACGATTTCGCCTGCCCGGGCATGTTTGAGCGCATTATTCGCTGCTTCCTGCGCCACCCGGTAAAGATTCAGCGCGATCGTCTCATCGCTTACACGCAACGAACGCGGGAATTCACAGCGGCAGGGCGTGCGTTCGTTAGTCCGTGTAGCCAACTCCCTCAGCGCCACCAACAAACCGCCTGCGCCCAATTCCGAAGGATGTAACCCGCGCGCCAGATCGCGCGCCCGCCCGGCATTTTCATTGACCATTTCGGCCGCTTCTAGCAGAGCTTTGGCGCATTCCGGCACTTTTCGAGGGATCTCTTTCGCT
>QHPN01000135.1:2440-18094 GCA_003219115.1 Verrucomicrobiota bacterium
TCGATTTTAAGAGAAACTCCGTGGCCGTTGACTGCTGGCACAACGCATCATGCAAATCCTGACCCACCCGCGACCGCTCCCGTTCCGTCACCTCCAGTATTTCGCGCTCGAGCGTTTGTCGCCGCTTCATTTCATTGTGCAACTCAGTGTTGGTGGCGACGAGCTCCGCTGTCCGCTCCATCACCCGACGCTCCAACTCGCCATGCGCTTGTTTTAATTTTTCCCCGACAACACGTTGCTCCGTGGCGTCGCGCGCGATTTTGGCAAATCCGCGCACGTTTTCTATTCCCTCCCCGTCGAGCCGTCGCATCACGCTATCGACCCAAACGCGGGATCCATCTTTTTTACGATACCAGCAACTGTCGTTGGTGTACCCTTTCTGCAACGCGACGGTCATTTCCTTTTCCGCCCGGCCCGCCGCGCGATCGTCCCGCGTGAAAATCAAATCTCCCCTCTTCCCAATCGCTTCCTCTGCGCTCCAGCCGAACATGCGCTGCGCTCCTGCGCTCCAGTAACTAATGACGTTATCGGGCTCGAGCAGAAACATGGCATAGTCCTTTGCGCCCTCCACTAGCAGCCGGAAACGCTCGTCGCTCGCCCGCAATGCTTCCTGCGCTTTCTGCCGGCTACTGATATCTCGTACCAACTCCGTGGCCCCGATCGTTTTGCCCGTCTCGTCTCTTACCAGCGAAAATGTGATTGAGACATTGACAGGCTCTCCGCTTTTCTTTACTCGCACCGTCTCGAGCGCTTTGCCTTCACCGCGGGCGATGGCCGACCTGATTTCGTTCAATTCAGCTTCGTTGTTGGGCGGAGAAAGGAATTTGATGTCACGTCCGACTACTTCTGCTTCCTTGTAACCGAAGAGCCGTTCCGCTGCTTCGTTCCAGGTGACAACCTTCCACAACTGGGAGCAACTGATAATGGCGTCGTGCGATGAAGCAACCAGCGCTGCCTGCCACCACAATTTTTCCTCCGACAACTTGCGCCGGGTGATGTCAACAAACGTCATCACTACGCCGTCGATCTTGTCTTCCAGCGTGCGATAGGGACCGATCCGCGCCAGGAACCAGGCGCCAGCCATGTTCTGGACCTCGCGCTCAATCGTGCCGAGGTTCCTCAGCACTTTCGCCGCGTCCTCGGGCAGCTGCTCATATTGCAACTTGCGTGTAATATCAGATAACGGCCGGCCTACGTCCGAAGGAATCAGATTAAAGACATCCTGTACTCGAGGAGTGAAACGTTTGACCGATAGCTGCCGGTCCAGAAAAATCGTCCCGATATCGGTCGCAGCCATCAGATTCTGCAAGTCGCTATTGGCGCGGCTCAGTTCTTCGACATTGCTTTTCAGTTCCTGGTTAACTGTCATCAGTTCTTCATTGACCGATTGCAATTCTTCCTTGCCCGTCTCCAACTCTTCGCTGGCAGAGCGCAGCTCTTCGTTCATCGCCTGAAACTCTTCATTTGAAGCTTTCAGCTCCTCATTCGAGGTTTCGTACTGCTCGATACTTGTGTGTAATTGCGCTTTTACCTCCTGTAGCTCCGCCTCCAAATTTTGAGTGAGCGAATCATCACGATCGGCTGGCTGCGTTTCTGCCGGAATCGGTCCGCTCGTCTTCTCAAACATCACCACGGTAAATCCCTCCGCCGCATCCGATTCCCGCACTGGCCTAGCGTGCAGGTTCAGCAGTTCCGTTTTCCCGTCGAACTCCAGCGGAACATTGTGCACCGTCACATTCTCGTTTTGCTGGTGAGCCCGAAAAATCGCGGTGCGCAATTCGATCCGTATTTGCGGGTGAATCAGTTTCAACAAATTGGCCGAGGGCTCGCCGCCGCTGAATTGCAGATAGCGCCCGGCGTGTTCCGACAGATGCACGATATCGTGCGCGGCATTAATCACGACCGAGGGGGGACCATATTGCTCCAGGAGTTTCAGGTGTAGCTCGCCAAAGAGCAGCGCCCGGCGCTCTTCTCCGGCGGCGGAAGCCTCGGGTTTTGAATCAGCCGCGGCGTCGATCTTTGCCGGATGCATCACTGGCAATAACGGTCTCGGTGGCAAAACCGCCGTGCGCGCCGCATGCCGCGGCATCCGTAACGGTAAATTCGGAGCCGTCCATCCCGGACGCGGCACCGATCGGCGTACATAAAGGCGACTCATTTTGTCGATCGGTGAGAAAAGTGCCTGCGCTTCTTCCACGCTTTCCGAGCCGCCGATAAAGAGCAATCCGCCGGGACGCAGCGCGAAATGGAAAATATCGAGGACGGATTGCTGCGCCTGGCGTTTCAAATAGATGAGCAGATTCCGGCAGGAGATGAGATCAAGATGGGAAAAGGGCGGGTCTTTCAACACATCATGCGGCGCAAAAAGGACCAGCTCGCGGATTTCCTTTTTAATCCGGTAACGCCCCTGGTCACGAACAAAAAATCGGCGCAATCGTTCCTGCGAGACGTCGGCTTCAATGGTCATCGGATAAATTCCATCACGCGCATCATGCACCGCGTCCTCGTCGATATCGGTCGCAAAAATCTGAATCGCGGGCGGCGAATCAAGCCGTTCGGCTTGTTCGCAAAGAAGCATCGCGATCGAGTACGCTTCCTCGCCCGTGGCGCAGCCCGGCACCCACGCCCGCACTTGATCGCTGGCGCTCTTTCCGGTGAAGAGCTGCGGGATGTTTCCCTCCAGCGCCGCAAAGGCCGACTGGTCCCGGAAAAAATGCGTCACCCCGATGAGCATGTCGTGCAGCAGCGCTCGCGGTTCATCAGCGTGCGAACGCAAAAAAAACAGATACGACGGAATATCCTCCAGCGAGTTCACCTGCAAACGCCGCGCAATTCGGCGCAGCACCGTTGCCCGCTTGTAATGCGAAAAATCATGGCCGGTTTGCGTGGTCAAATAACTCAGCGTTTCCCGAAGGGCTGATTCATCATCCGGATCGTGCGTTTGACGCGCCGCAATTTTTCCGCCCAGCGCACGTTTCTCCTCGAGCGATTCTTCTTTTTCATCAGCCGGAGATACCGGCGGCAGTTGAATGCGCTGCTCGTTTTCGACAAACTCGAGCAGTTTCGGTGGCATCTGGTCAGCCCGCAGGACCCAATCCACCATCCCGGTATCGATGGCTGCGCGCGGCATGATATCGTATTCCGCTTCGGACGGATCCTGCGCGATAGTCACGCCGCCTTGCGCCTTGATGTGCTTTAATCCGATTACGCCGTCCGAATCGGTCCCCGAAAGCAAAACGCAAACCGCGCGCTGTCCATAAGCCTGCGCCAACGTGCGAAAAAAAAGATCAATTGCGATCCGTTTTCCCGGCGCTTGTTGCGGCTGCCTAAGACGCAGGGTGGTGTCTTCCATCGAAAGATGCTTGTTCGGTGGAATCACATAAACGCTATTAGGTTGCACCTTTACCTCACCCTGCACCTGAACGACCGGCATCGAAGTCGTTGGTTGAATAACGGCGGCAAGATTACTCTCGTGCTCGGGCGACAAATGCATCACCACCACGAAAGCCAGCCCGCTATCGGCCGGCATCTGTTCGAAAAACTGCCGCAACACCGCTATCCCGCCAGCTGACGCACCCAGACCCACAACTCCCTTCGGCGTATTCTTTCCGCCTTGCCTCCCCCTTGCAGCAGTCGCCTTCTTCGTGGGCGAATCAGCTTCAGCAGGCATTTACCAAATTCCTCTAGTATGACTTAGTGTACCAGCATGCGGCAAATGGCCGCGGTACGCAATGATCCTTTCTGATGACAACCTTATAAATACATAGAGGGGCGAGCTCCGGCGAGCCAGCGGGTCATGAGCGTGGCAGGATCTCCTCCCTCCATTGCCTAAACCAGTGCCCCATATCTATGAGATCGCTTCTAGAATTCCGGCGCTTTAGAGTTCCAGCGTTTTTCTTAGCCGCCCCGCTCCATCTCGAACGTGACTTTCGCGTTAACGCGGTAGCTTGTGACTTTCTTTCCATCGACACTGGCGCTGAATTCCTTGATGTAAACGGAGCGGATATTGCGCAATGTCTTGGAGGCCTCCGCGACCACATTTTGCGACGCCTCCTCCCAACTTTTCGGCGATTCCGAAAGTATCTCGATCACTTTTACGATTTTTGGCATGAGCTTGATTTCCTTTCCCTTCCGTTTCGCGCTGGATCGAGAATCTGGCCGCAAGGTTGGCCGCCGTGGTGGATGTTAAACACATGCGGCTCTGCCGCATAAACTAACGTCGAGGTCCAAGCCGCATGGCCGTGGGTAATTGATCGGGTGAGTCAACTGCATCCGTAGATTGCTGAAGCTGGCGCCCTCCCGCGGTTGCAGGCGGCCATGCTAACAATTAATGTGGCGGCTTCGCCGCATATGCTCTTAACATCGAGCAAGGGACTGCTCGATCCACCGACGCGCGCAAACATCGCGCAGGCCCAGGGTGGATCGGCCGATCCGCCGGGCAAATGCCGAAAAATAAATGCGGCTGTGCCGCCACACTTACGCTGCCGCGGTTATCTGCAGAATTGTTTCCTGCAATTTCTGCACATCAATCGGCTTGGTGAGATGAGCAGAGAAGCCGGCGCGGCTGCTTCGCTCCAAATCTTCCTCCATCCCATAACCGCTGATGGCGATTCCCTTGGCATCGCTGATCTTTGACAACTCCTTCATGACCTCAAAGCCGTTGCCATCCGGCAGACCAAGATCGCTAACGAGGAGATCAAGCGGAGTCGTGCGCAACACATCCAGCGCCTGACGCACCGTAGACGCAGTCACGACCTCATGACCGTTACGCTTTAGCAATTTGCTCATCACCGTGGCCGTATTCTCGTGGTCCTCAACGATCAGAATATTCAGTTTGCGCGACGAAACCGCCGCCGGTTTCGGCTCCGTCGGAATCAGAATTCCCTGCACCGGTGCGGTCTTTAATTCTACGGTGAAAACCGCGCCCTGCCCGTTCGGTTTGTTGGCCGCCTTAATCTTTCCCTGATGCATTTCCAAGACTGCCTTGCATATGGCCAGGCCAAGGCCCAGGCCTTCACCGCTTCTCGTTCCTTGCTCGAAGGCGGTAAACAATTTCGGCATCAAGTTGTCATCAATGCCGCAGCCGCTGTCGCTAATTTCAAAAACCACCCGATTCGGCGCCGAATCGTAGGAGCGCACTACGACCTCACCATTCGGCGGCGTGAATTTGTAAGCGTTCTTTAGCAGGTTCCAAAAGACCTGTTCCATCCGCGTGGGATCAGCCATGATCTGATGATTGCTGGCTCTGAGATCGACCGAGAGCTTCAAATTCTTTGTACAAAGCTGACTCCGGACAATTTCCAGCGCGTGATTGAGCAAGGCATCGGCGCGACACGGCTGAAGTTTGATTTGAACTTTGCCGCGCGCGATGCGGGTGAGATCCAGCAAATCATCAATCAGCCGCGCTTCCATCTCGATGTTGCGGCAAATCATTTGCAAGCCCTGCTTCATTTCAGGATCGATGTTCGTGTCTTCCAATGCCGAGCATGCCCACATCAAGACCGGGTGTAATGGCGTGCGCAGTTCATGGCTGAGCGCAGCTAAGAAGCGGTCCTTGGCCTGGCTCGCTGTCACGGCCGCTTCTTTTTGCCGACGTAGCTCTTCTTCCGTACGCTCGCGCTCGAGATAAAGTCCAACCTGAACTCCCAAAGCACCGGCAAGGCGCAGAAGATCGTCATCCGGCGGTGTCAATTCGTCGCTGTAAAGCTCAATCACGCCGTTGATTCCGGTCGAGCCGGTCAATGGGAAAACAAAGGCAGCATACAATCCGCTCATTCGCGCAAAGAGCGCCCGCGGGAAATTGGTCTCGCTTTCAAGATTGGGCAGCCACATCGGGGCGCGTGCCACCAATACTCGCCCCGGCAAACCCTCACCGCTGGAGAACACGCGACGCCTGGTTTCCAATTCGAACTGATCGATGTCGCGTTCCGCCGACGCCCAGGTTGAATGGCAGGTAAGCTTTCCGTTTTTATTCAAGACCCAGAGAGCCGCGAACAGCCAACGACCGCTGCGTGCAATCGTACTCAGAATTTTTGGTCGCATTTCGATTCTGAAATCAACGACGCGATGGCGTATTGTGCCGCACGGCGGGCCTCGCTCCGCACTCGTTCAGTGATGTCGCGCACATAAGCGGTGAAAACGGGCCTGTCATTCACCCGGTATGGCGTAATGGACAGCTCGACATCCAATCTGGTCCCGTCTGCACGTAACGCGGGCAGCTCGATTCGCCTGCCCAGGATCGGCCCTTCGCCGGTCGCCCGATAATGTCCCAGCCCAGCCAGATGTCGTGCGCGCAATTCCGGCGGAATGATCAGGTCGACCAATTCCCTGCCGACAGCTCGTTCGCGCGGATAACCGAAAAGGCGCTCCGCTGCGATATTCCATTCACGCACGCGGCCGTCGTCGCCGATGACGATGATGCAATCGAGTGCGGAATCGAGGATTGCCTGGCTGTTTTGTTCGCTGGCGGCGAGGTCGTTCTCCTTTTCGCCTGCGAACTGCTGGACTGTTGCGGTAACGAGATCGTCGAAGAACGCATGAACGAGCGTCTCGGCTTCAGTCCGCGCCGAGGCATCGAATTCCTCGACATCGCGAGCGAAACTGTGAAGGCAATTACCTGCAATTATCTGCCGCACACATCCCAATTCGCGAACGATCTCCTCGACCTTGTATCCCGATTGCCAACGATGCTCCGCCTGCGCGTCGCCCTGTCGCTTGTTTTCGGTTCGGCGCGTCTTTCCTTCTTTTTCGAATCGCTTGGCCAGGTTTTGGCAGAGCGCCGGGAGATAATCAGCAAACTGCTGCCGCGCCGTATTTCCGGAAATGGTCAGCTCGGGTTGCCCCCCGCTGGCCTTGCTCCATTGCTCAACCACCCACTTCGAACGATTGGAGAGAAAACGGCCAAATTGCACTAATGGATTCACGGCGGAACGCAACTTTCAGTATTCGATTCAAGAATGGTCGAGCAGGTACCATGCTATTTGCCGGCGAAACACGACGGTCGGCGCGGCGGCGTTTTGCCCAATGGCCAAGAACAGTTGCCTTTGCCAGAAAATGAGCGAAACTGTCAGCCTATTGGATTAAATCTGTTTGTTCTTTGCGTGGTAGATCGTCAGGTGAGCGTGTCTCATTGGTGATTTGAAACCCGATTCCCGGGAACGGCTCTGTAGCTCGCAAGTTTGCTCCAAAAATCACAATGAAACTGTACGTAGGTAATCTCTCCTTTGAGACCACTGAAAACGATCTTCAGGATCTTTTCGAACAACATGGCCAAGTCGGCGAAGTAGCGCTGATGATGGATCGCATGACCGGCAAATCGCGCGGCTTTGCGTTCATCACCATGAATGAAAAAGCCGAAGCGGAAGCTGCAATCAGCGCGCTTAACGGCAAGGAACTAAACGGCCGCCCCCTGAGTGTGAGCGAAGCGCGTCCGCGCGAAGAGCGTCCTCGCCCATACGGCGGCGGCGGCAAACGTTCCTTCGCCGGCAATCGTCGGTAGATCCGAAATCGATTGTTGCAAGCCGGCTTCGAGAATTTCGGAGCCGGCTTGCTCTCGATCATGAACACCGAAAAAGCTCTTGAGTTGGAAGGAACGATCATGTCGGTCCTTCCCGGCACCATGTTCCGGGTCGCTCTGGCCAACGAGCATCTTGTCCTGGCGCACATTTCCGGAAAAATGCGCAAACGATTTATTCGACTTACCATTGGCGATCGCGTCAAACTCCAGATGTCGCCGTACGACGTTGACAAGGCGCGCATCGTCTACCGCCTCTAAGAAAATGAAATTTTTTGGAACACCCGTGCCACGAAAAGTAAAGACCGGTCCCGTAATTAAGCGACTACTGGTTCGCTGCCCCTCGACTGCGAAACTGGCAGTGACCGGTCAGACCATCGACGAACAACTTTGGGCTGGAGCCAAAGTGAAAACGCCCAAGTTCATCTGCCCTCATTGCCAGCAAGTTCATAGCTGGACAAAAAAAGACGTTGTCCTGGCGCGCTGATTGCGGGTAGTAAGGTCCGAGCCGGACTGGCAAGCGCATCATGTTTTCCCGCATTCCATTTCATCGCCTTAATCGGACGACTAGCTCGTTCCTTATCGGAACTTTCGTCCTCAGTATCACCGCGGTCCCGATCTACCTGTGGAACTTCGGCATCGATTGGTACCAAGTAACTTTGTTTCTTGTCCTGCTTACCGCCACCGGCTTTAGCATTACCCTTGGCTATCACCGGTTATTTTCCCACCTCGCCTTTCGGGCCCGGCTACCGATAAAACTTTTCGTCCTCATTTTCGGCCCGGCCGCCTTCGAAAATTCGGTGTTGATGTGGGCGAGCGAACATCGGCGCCATCATAAGCACGTCGATCACGAGGAGGACCCCTACGACATCACCAAAGGATTTTTCTATGCCCACATCGGGTGGCTCCTCTTTAAGCTCCTGCCCCAGCCGCCGTTCGATAACGTGGGCGATCTGAAAAAGGACCGGCTGGTGATGTGGCAACATCGTCACATCCATACTATCGCGGTTCTGGTTGGTCTCGCCCTGCCCACCGTGCTGGGCGCTGCCTGGAATGGCTGGATTGGCGCACTCGGAGGTTTTCTCATCAGTGGCGTCGCCAAGGTAGTGGTGTGTCAGCACTGCACTTTTTTCATCAACTCGGCCTGCCACACGATTGGCAGCCAACCTTACTCTACCAGATGCAGCGCGCGCGATTCACTGCTGATGGCATTGCTCACCTTCGGCGAGGGTTATCATAACTATCACCACGAATTTCAACACGACTATCGCAACGGGGTAAAATCTTGGCAGTGGGACCCGACGAAATGGATCATCTGGGTGCTCTCCTGGATTGGACTGACGGGCGACCTCAGGCGAGCGGCAAACGACCGGATTGAAGAGGCGCAAGCGCAAGTCCGCCTCGCCGGCGCGTTGCACTAAGTCCCGGCTAACGGGCCGTGGTCTCTTTTTGCGGATGCGTTACCCGTTTATCCCGCGCCGGACGCATTTCCACCGGGGGCCCGTGATTGCATGAATCACACCAGTGGCGGGAAGACGTTTTAAGCCGCTTTCTTTGCCCGCATTCATCGCAAACGAAGATCTCCGTCTTGATGGTTGGTCGAATCACGTTAGTTGGACGGTTTTCAGTTCCGGTAACGCAGGATAGCATTGTTTCGAGGTTTCGCTACCCGCTGATAAAACAGGTCTTTGAATTCGGACAAAAGGTTCACTTTCATCAAGGCGGACCGCGGTTTAGCACGAAATTGGCTCCCTTTGTCCTTCGAACCTGTTCAGATTCGTTGAAAGCACCGATCACTCAGATCGCGCCGGTGGCGGCTAGTCGTCTCACGGGCGCAATCGCCACTACCGTTCTCACCGGATGGATTCTGCAGATCGATCTGCTCAAGAACTTCGCGCCGGGCCTGATCGCGATGAATCCAATTACCGCCAGCGGTTTGATTGCGGCAAGCGTCGCCTTGTTTCTGCGACAGGCTCCGGGAGCCAGCAAGAAGCGCACGATTTTGGGGCAGGCCCTGGCCGCCGGGACCATCGTCATAGGAGGATGCTTTCTCCTGCTCTCTCGCCGCGATCCAGTCGCTGCCAAATGGCTGACACTGCCACCTCTCTCCGATGGCTCTTTAGTCGAAGCCAACGGTGCAAGAATTTCCCTGAGCCTGGTTTTGATCGGCGCCTCACTTCTGGCTCTCAATTACAAAACCGCCCGCGGATTTCGACCGGGCGAACTCGCCTGTGCCGTCACCGCCGTCATCGCGATTCTTTCCCTGGTGGCCTATGCTCACTATCTCATCGGCTTTTATACCACTGCCACATACATACCGGCTTCCCTTCTGACTTCAGTTTGCTTTTTCCTCCTCGCCACCGGGATTCTCCTCGCCCGCGCCGACCGCGGAACGCTCGCGATCATCGTCAGCGAAACGGCAGCTGGGATGCTGGCACGACGGCTTATTCCGCTTGCCATCCTTCTTCCGATATTAATCGGTGCCATCCGCCAGGGTGTAGAAAGAGCGGGGCTGTATGATCCGATCTTTGGCGCAGCTCATTCTGCCACGACATTCATGGTCCTGTTTTTCGCAGCGATCTGGTGGACGACGAGAATGGTCTTTCACATCGACAGCGATCGCATTTTTGCGGAACGGGAACGGCAGAAGCAGGAACAACAGGTTCACCAACTCAACATTGAAAAAATGGCGGCCGAAAAAGCGAATAAAGCCAAAGATGATTTTCTCGCCGTCCTCAGTCACGAGCTACGAACGCCGCTGACCCCGGCGCTGGCGGCTGCAAGCTACTTAGCGGAACACGAAGATCTGTCGCCCCAACTTCGCGAAGAAGTCGCTGCTATCCGCACCAGCGTTCGACTGGAGGCGCGCCTGATTGACGATCTGCTTGATCTGACCCGCATTAATCGCGGAAAAATCGAGCTCCACCTCGAAGTGGTCGATGTCCACAACCTTCTGCGGAACAGTCTTGAAATCGCGCGTGACAACATCCTCGCGAAACAGTTGGATTTGGTAGTGAACTTTGGCGCGGACCGGCATCACGTCTGGGCCGATGCCATCCGACTTCAGCAGGTTTTTTGGAACCTGCTCAACAATGCGGTCAAGTTCAGTAAGGAGACGTAAGAAGAGCGGCCGCATCACCATGCGCACCGCCAACGAAGACGGACGTTTTCTCTTTCAGATTACCGACACCGGAGTGGGCATTGGACCAGAGCAACACGATCGAATTTTCCACGCGTTCGAACAGGGCGAACGCACGATCAGCCGGAAATTTGGGGGACTCGGACTGGGCTTAACAATTTCAAAGCGACTGCTAGAGCTGCAAGGAGGAACGATCAGCGTTCACAGCGAGGGCCTGAATCGGGGAGCCTCCTTCAAACTTAGTCTCGCCACCGTCGACAGCCCGAAAGTCACACCAGTCTCGCATTCGATCACAGATCAGGGCCCCGCCCGGAGCTTGCAGTTGCTCGTGGTCGACGATCATCCCCAGACCTTACGCGTTCTCGCTTCGCTTCTGCGAAAGCAGGGCCACAAAGTTCTGACTGCCGAATGTGTCCAGACCGCGATCAAACTTCTTGAGGACGAGCATTTTGACGGATTGATTAGCGACATCGGACTGCCCGATGGCAATGGTTGTGACGTCATGCGCGCCGCCAAAGCGCGGCAATCGTTAGTGGGTATCGCGTTGAGTGGTTTTGGTATGGAGGAGGATGTCCGGCGCAGTATGGACGCCGGTTTCGATCATCACCTGACTAAACCGATCGATTTTCAGGAACTGGAGAGATTTGTGGGGGCAATGGCCTCGAGAACGGATCATTCCGCGCTCTAAGAACCAAATTGGCTCCGCAGAGCGTCGCCCGACCAGTGAAATTTTCGCGGGACGCATTGGTGGGGCGAGACTCTGTCGAGCCACGGCGCATCCGAGTCGCCTGTTCTTTTTAGCTATTCGCTGGTTCATCGGCCCGGTACGGCGGCACCTGCCCGCGTTTGATCGCCGCCTTGGCTTCCGCCACGGTTAGGAAAATCGCCAGCACCTTTTCAAACTGGACCACATCAAAGATGGCTTTCAGATTCGCATTAATCCCGGCCAGACTAAAAATTCCGCCGTGCGCGCCCGCATCGCGATGATATTCGATCAACGTCGCCAGTCCGGTTGAATCAATGAAATCTACCGCACTCAGGTCCACGATCAACGCCGGGCAACGTTCATTCAGTTTTGATTGAAAGAGCGAGCGCAAAGTCGGCGCATAATGCAAATCAATCGCGCCAGACAGCGCAAATATGATCACGCCATCTTCGTGCCTCTCCTTTAGTCGCATCGACCCATATAAATGGACGCGCTTGCGCTAAGTGTCGAGTTTCTCCTCATCGCCAGCGCAGGAAATTGAGACAAACCGCCCAACATTACAAAAGATTCATTACAAAACTGTAATTTTTTCTTGCCATGCCCTTTCTCTTTCCTTAAAGGGCGACATGCAAATCGATTTTTCCCTCGCTAAGCGGTTGCTTTTACCGGCCTTATCGCTCGCCCTCTTTGGCTATCTTACCCCTTTGGCCAGTGCGCAGACCGTAGAACAGGTCGTCGTTACCGGCGGCGACGATGTCACCAGCGCTTATGGCGCTCCCGGTGGCTTGTCACGTTCACGCTTCGCCCCTCTCACCACCGCTTATGTCCTCCCACCGTGGGCGTTTTATTTCGGGGAAATCTACGAGGGTAATGCGTTCCGTCACGGCTTTCCCGACCACACTTTCACCCAGGAAGTGGAGATGGGTTTGCCCTACCGGTTTGGGGTCGCGGCCGAAGCAGAACTGGAACGGTTCAATGGCGGCGGCGGGTTTCAAACGGTGAGCCTCGAAGGCCGTTATGCTCTCGCTGATTGGAACAAGATTCCACTGAACCCGACTCTATTCGCCGAGTACAAGTTTGGCGTGGGCACCATTCGCCACGAAGAAGGCCCGCCACCGCCCCCAGGAGAAGAAGAAGAAGAGAGCGGTCCGCCCAAAGTGCCGGATGCATATGAGTTTCGTCTCCTGCTGGCGCAGGACTTCGGCGAACGCGTCGAGTGGGCGATGAATTGGTTTTTCGAAAAGGAAAATACCGGAGATCGCGGCCGGGAATGGGGATTCGCCCAGAGTGCCAGTATACCAATTCTGTTGCCGCATGAGCAACTGAAAGTAGGCGTCGAAATGGAATACAAAAATTTCACCGTCAAAGATACGCGGGGCAATCCGATGCATAGTTTTGTCATTGGACCAAGCGCGGCCTTTCGTCCGTCGAAAAATACCCGCTTTGATGTTTCAACACTGTTTGGGTGCACAGATGATTCCCCCGCCGTGCAGGTCTTCGCTGTTTTCTCGTTTCTGCTTGGCCCAGGGCAGGAGCAGGGCGCGGAAGCTCCGGTTTCGACGCGAAATCGCTAGACGAATTTCCTATTTGAAAAAATAAACTCGATTCCAGACTTAAAATCATGAAGCAGCTGACCTTAACCTTGATGATCGTCTCCGCCTGTCTTGGACTGGCCCATGCCGGGCCGGCATACTCAAAGAAATGAAAGAGGTCGCGTCCGCGCCCTGCCCACAATGGTACGCCGATAACGAATGGAACGTTAGCCTTTGGGGCACCTATGCTGCGACTGGCACCGAGTTCGCCCCTAATCCCAGCTTGGCCGATATCGTCCAAAGCACGACAGAGGGCCACACCGTTTACGGAACTTTTGACAAGTATCTTGGAGGCGATCACGCCTGGGGCGGCGGTATCGATCTCAGGTATTTTTTCCGCCGTTACTTCGGAATCGGTGTAGAAGGATTTGTCCTAAACGCGCACCGCGGCGCCGGGTTTGAGCTTGAGCGCGGTGGCGGGCCCGGTGCCGGCGTCCACGACAGAACGAGCGATCAGCGCGCAGTTGGAGAAGTTTTAGGAACCTTTACTCTTCGCTATCCCATTCCGTGCTCTCGTTTTTCACCCTATACGTGGGCTGGCGGCGGGATTATTTTTGGTGGCGGTGAACGGGATGAAATCGTGCTGGATGGATTCGCCCCGGAGGGACCGCTTTATCATACCGCTCACCACGGCACCACGACCGAACCGGTCGGCCAGTTTGGTGGTGGGCTCGAATTCCGCATTACCCCGCATATTGGCTGGACGAACGATTTCAGCTGGAACGTTATCGACGGACCGCAGAACAACTTCGGAATGGTCCGAACCGGCCTAACATTCGCGTTCTAAGAAAATCGAAAGCGGATCTATCCAAGCTAGTGTAACGCGTCGTAAATGACCTTGCAGCGCCACAAGGTGCATCGAGCAGGCCTACCGCCAGTCCGGCTCGGAGCTCGATGCAAGATATAAGCGGCGTAGCCGGCTAAATTGCCATCGCTCGGCAGGAGGGCCGATCCACCTGCACTCCAATGTGGGGTCGCACCGCAAGCAAGGCAGAGTGGCGTATCGGCCTCGTCAGCGCTGTCGTCTTACCGTCCGGCGGGGTTCAATTCCTCGTAGGTAAGCACCACGTCGCGCTCGTCGAAAGGCACGCGCGTTGAAGATTCGAACTGGTAAATCATTCGTCCATTACGAATCTCTTTGATGCGAAAATAGACAAACCGATCCTTGACCTCAAATTTCAACATCAGGCTGACCTTGCGGAACTTGGCATCGGTCTCCTTGATCCAGTGTCTAAAGCGATCGGGGTTAAAGGTGGACATATCGCGGGTGAGGACGACATAAACGAGCTGGCGGACGGCTTCTCGCTGCTCCTTGGGGCGCGAATGTAGTGACATATTTTCTACAATTACTAGCAGAACGGGTGCCTGCTGGGTCTATCCGATCCATTCGTCTTATACCACATATTGAGGTCGCAAGCACTGCCTACCTCTACACAAAGTAGTTACATTTTCCCTTTCGGCTTTTAACCGAGGCGGCTATACAAAGCAGCGTGCGCCGAACCCCTTGCCTCGCACTAATCCTCCTCACCCTGATTACATGCGATCAGATGCACGCCACCACTAAAGGCTTGAGCCAGATCGTAACACCCGATCTGGAGCCGCAAGGCGATGTCTCCATCAGCGCCCAAATCCAAAGCGAGCGCGTCGGCAACCCCTACGAAGCTCAACTCGAAATCGGCCTTCTGAAATGGGCCGAAATCGCAATCTTCAGGGGGTTCAAACCGAACGAGGTAATCTTCGGAACGGAACTTGGCCTCATTCAAAAAGAACCGTGGTTGTTGTCCGTCGGGGCGATCAATTGGTCGCCCCACAGTCATGTTAATCCTCAGCCCTTCATCGAGGCAGGTTACTACACCGAGCACCACAAATTCATCGTCGGCGGGATTCGTGCCGGCTCGCGCAATGAAGCCATTCTAGGCTGGGCTTACGATTTCAACCAAACCTGGCGGGCCCAGCTCGATTTCCAGAGTGGCTCCGGCAACTCTGTCACCGCCGGATTTACTTGTAACTTGACGCGCAACCTTCAATTCAACCCCGCCATTTACGTGACTAACGACAGCCCACACCACGTCCTGGGCTACATCGTCTTTACCTACACCTTTCACTTTTGGAATCCGCAAACAAAATCATCCTCGCCGAAGTGAGTTTCGAACTGGCGTTTATTAGTTGGGAGGAATGCCCATCAGTCTCATAGGTCCGATTGGTCCTATTTCGGCTGTCGCCGGAGGCGTGTGCAAAATTCTCTAGTGGCGCTGTTCTTATTCGCGCTTGGTCCCCGGGAGCGCGCTCACATCGACTTTCAAAGCGGCTCAGGCAATGCCGTCAGTATCGGACTGGCCTGCAATCTGACACGCGGCCTCCAGTTAAGTCCGAGCCTTTACATCACCAACGACACTCCGCATCAGTCCTCGGTTACTTCTTATCCGCTACACCTTTGCCCTTTAAACAAGTAGCTGCGGCAGCGCATTACTCCCCGATGCCATTTACTCCACATCGCCACCGCTTCTGCGCACGTCTTTTTCGCGCTTTTCCAGTAAGCGCAGAATTTCGGCCAGCAGTATCTCGTTTTTTAAATTGACCTGATAATCCAGATCGGCCCGTAACCGGTCCTTTTGCGCTTCGCGATTCTGCGACATCATGATGACGGGGGCCGACAACGACGCGATCATCCCAATCACCAGGTTAAGCAAGACGTAGGGATATG
>QHPN01000136.1 GCA_003219115.1 Verrucomicrobiota bacterium
CGGGTTTGGCGGCACTTCAATCAAGTGGATCACGCGTAAAGGACCTGAAATGGGAGTTGCCTCCGTCGTGATCGATGGTGTGAACAAAGGTAACTTCGATCTCTATAACTCCAGTACGCTATGGGCCCAGCAAGTTCTTTTCAGCGGATTGCCGAGTGGCGCCCACAGGATAGCGATTACAGTCACTGGCACGAAGAACCCGCTCGCGACCGACTCTAGAGTAGCTGTCGACGGTTTTATCGTAGGAACTTCGACTGTGCAGGAGAGCGCCAATGGCGTGCAATATAACAACTGGACCGGCAAATCGCAGACTGCGGCAATCGGCGGATCCTACCGGAGTAACGGCACCCTGGGAAGTGCGGCGCGCTTCAACTTCAATGGTACCAGCATCAGCTTCGTTACTGCCCGAGGGCCGTCCTATGGGAACGTGAACATTTATATCGACGGCGTGCTCATGTCCTCCAACATTGATTTGTATTCATCTACTCAGCAGTGGCAATACACGCTTCAATACTCCGGATTAACAAACGCAAATCACACGATTGAAGTCTGGCCGACGCATACGAAAAACGCGAAATCCAAGGGCTACAACGTGGTAGTCGACGCGTTCACCGGACCGTTTGCAGCGCTGCCGTGAGCACAGAAATGAACTGTCACGTGAATACAAGCCTTCTTTGGTGGCTCGCCGCGGCGATGACTGCTCACAGCGCCAATGCCTAGGATAACATGCCGGCACCCGCTGCTACCTCGCCGCTAACTTGGAAACGCGCGGAGCACCTCGATCACGGGCGTATATTCGTCTCCGACGGCGCGATTGCCTCGGCGCCGCACTATTAAACCGTAGTTCGCCGGCCGGGCGCAATCTGCCCGGAGGCGAGCGCCGGTCTCGTGGAACGCTACCTCGCGGCATCGCTGCCGGCCGAGTTCCGTGTATCGCAGCCAAGCTTGATGGCGCAGCATCTCAAGCTGCAGCGATCGCTCTGAGGCCATACTCAACGGGCGCTGAAAAAAGGACAAAAAAGTTGGCGCGATTTGCCGGCTGGCTGCGCGTTAACGGGTAAAGGCCCTTCTTGGGCAAACAACCAATAACCGCTAAATCACCATGCATTCTTCCATTCCTCTCTGCCGCGTTAAAACGATAATCGCTCTAGCGCTTCGGCTTCTCGCGCGGCACCATTTCCTTCTCTTATCGCTTGCGATCGCCTGTTTTGCGCTTTCGCCGCACGCGATGGCCGAATGTCGAGACGGCTGCGACCTCAGCAAATCCAACACGTTCCTGGGTCCTAACGCGCTCAAACCCACCACCAGCGGCGACTACAACACCGCGATTGGGTCTGATACGCTCTCTTTTAACACCTCCGGCAACTTCAACACGGCCAACGGCTCGAGTGCGCTTCTAAGCAACACCACAGGCGCCCAGAACACGGCCATCGGTGCGGGCGCGCTTCAGGGCAGCACCACCGGTAACGACAACACAGCCAGCGGGTTTTTCGCACTCAATAACAACACCGGCTACCAGAATACAGCCACCGGTTCTTACGCGCTCCAGTTCGCTTCCGGCAGCTCCAACTCGGCCGCCGGTGTGGCCGCGCTTCGGAACAACATCAGCGGCAACGAGAATACGGCCACTGGAACACAGGCGCTTTTTGGCAGCACAGATAGCAATGGTGTTCCTAACAGCACTGGTAGCAATAACACTGCCAGCGGCTATCAGGCGATGTATTCCGTTGCTAGTGGATACAACAACGTAGCTACTGGCTGGAACGCGCTCTACAGCAACACAGTCGGCGCTCACAACACCGCTGCGGGCGCTGAGGCGCTTTACAGTAATACCGGGGAATTTAATACCGCCGCTGGCAGCCGCGCACTTTATACCAATTCAACCGGCAATTCTAACACCGCGAGCGGCTACGCCACATTGTACAACAACACTAGTGGCAGCTACAACACTGCTGTGGGTATCGGCGCATTAACGTACAACAGCAGCGGCTCACATAACGTTGCGATCGGCCGTGAGGCCGGAGCCAATCTCACCACCGGCAACAACAACATCGTAATTGGCGCCAACGTGCCCGGCGCCGCTGGCGACGCCAACAAGATTCGCATCGGCAAACAAGGGACACAGACTGCCACCTACATCGCCGGTATCTCTGGCAAGACGGTCGCGAGCGCCAGCGCCGTGGCAGTCTTCATCGATAACACGGGCAAGCTCGGCACGGTTAAATCATCGGCGCGCTACAAGGACGACATCAAACCGATGGACAAAGCCAGTGAAGCAATTCTTCGACTCGAACCTGTCACCTTCCGCTACAAGCAGGAGCTTGATCCGGATGGCGTCGCCCAATTCGGCCTCATTGCCGAGCAGGTCGAAAAGATCGATTCCGATCTGGTCGTGCGCGACGAAGACGGAAAAGTCAGCACCGTCCGCTACGAAGCAGTCAACGCGATGTTGCTCAATGAGTTCCTCAAAGAGCACCGGACGGTGCAGGAACTGAAAGCCACAATCGCCCGGCAGCAAACTGCTAGCGCACAACAACAGGCGAAAATCGAGAAACAGCAGAAGCAAATAGAAGCGCTTGGCGCGGGGCTGCAGAAGGTCAGCGAGCAAGTTGAGCTGGGGCGATCAACTCCGCAACTTGTAAGCAATACTGACTAAACTCCCAATGTGGACATAGCGGCGCTGGCGACGGCGAGCGCCGAACAGCGCTCGCCTTGGCCGGAATTAGCGGCTAATACAGCGCAACTTGTGAGTCATCTCACTAGTGCGGAATGCGATTTCAGTTGATCAACATCTGATCGCTGAAACGCATTTGAAAGGCTACCGCTTACCGAGTCCAAATCTGAAGGGGGCGTGTCCCTCCAGGGAAATCTAGTCTCGAGATTTGATAATTTTCGTATTGACGAGAGCGGCAGGGCCTTGAGACCCTTTGTGATCCGACGCTGGCGCAGGATGTTTCTACCAACACCTCGGCATTCAGCCACGATCGAATCAAGGCGTAACCTGAAGAAAGAAACAATATATGAAAGAGCCATTATCACGAAAAACTCGATTTAACCTGTCGTATCTGTGGCGCGCTTTGGCTCTGCTTTTATTCGTCTGCGCTTGCTTTGCCTTTTGGGGCGCCGTCCAGCCAAGCAGGCTGAATAAGGTTCAGCGAGAAAATCTGCAGCCGGGAACAACGGCATGGCAACTA
Source organism: Verrucomicrobiota bacterium (assembly GCA_003219115.1). Classification (GTDB taxonomy): domain Bacteria; phylum Verrucomicrobiota; class Verrucomicrobiia; order Chthoniobacterales; family UBA10450; genus AV69. The sequence goes on from QHPN01000136.1 coordinate 3,195, forward strand.
ACCAACCCGGCTGATAATCGTCAGATTGAAGGCTATGCGTCGCTTACGAGTGTTCCGGCCGGCGGAAACATCGATCTTCTCGTTAACACGCAGGATCCAGCCTATACGCTGAGTATCTATCGCATGGGATGGTACGGAGGCAAAGGCGCTCGGAAGGTGTTCGGTCCTAAAACGCACCAAGGCGTGCAGCAAGTGGTGCCGACCATCGATCCCGCGGTAGGGTTCGTCGAGTGTAACTGGACCAATCCCATCACCATTCATGTATCCTCAACTTGGTTAAGTGGCATCTACCTGGTGAAGTTACACGGCAACAAATCAAAGAAGGAAAGCTATATCATCTTCACAGTGCGCGATTCACGCAGTGCCGATCTTGTCTTCCAGCAGTCGGTCATGACCTACGAGGCCTACAACGGATGGCCGGGAGTGGCTTATCTGGGAGGAACTGACGCCTATTCACTCTACAACGTGACTACAAGTCTCGATTCGATGGGCCATAATCTGCCCGTCCCTCGCGTCTCGTTCAACCGTCCCTACGGCGGTCCTCCTCTCGGCGATGCTTTCTACATACCTCCTATGTACTATTCGAATCAGTTTGCCGGGTACGGAATCGGCGCGGGCGACTTTTTCTACCATGGCGCGCCAGCGGCAATGGAATTTGGCATGGTTCGCTTTCTGGAGCGCGAAGGATATGACGTGACTTACATCACTGACGTTGACACGCACGAGGATGTCGATCGCGTGAAAGGAAGATGCAAAGGGTTCCTGTCCGTCGGCCATGACGAGTACTGGTCTGAAGACATGCGAGGGAACGTGATTCTGGCGCGCGACGCCGGCGTCGGCCTCGGGTTCTTTGGCGGCAATTATATCTATTGGGCAGTCGAGCTACTCCCGGATTCGAACGGTAAGCCGAATCGCACCATATCACTCGTCGATCCTACGAAAACATGCACCTTCGCCTGTATGGGAAAACCAGAGCAGTCGTTAGCGGGAGGTAACTGGGTTGGAAGCGTTCCGACCAACGGTGATATCGTAGTCCTCGCCGATGACCCCGCCCCGCCGCTCGATCACTGGGTATTTGCCAATACCGGCCTCCAGGTCGGCGACGTCATTCCTGGCCTTATCGGCGTTGAGTATAACGGGGTAGATCCAAACGTCGAAACGCCGCCCGGTTTACAGGTCCTACTTCACACGCAGGCGCCTCGTTTTGAAAGCGGTTTGGTGCGATCAAACGGCGGTTTTCCACTACCGAGTAATTTTACCGGAGACTTCAATGCTTGGTACGAGGACGCAGCCGCCGTTGCTTCCGCCAACGGCGGGCGGTATGACCTGGATCAGCGGTATTGCCAGGTGCAGGGTGTTGATACCACTAACCCTTGCTCGGGAGATCCAGATTGCACACCTCCAGATTGCGGAGGACCCACAAATCCAGACTGTAAGCCAGACGACTACAAATGTCTTTATCCGTGCCGTCAGGATCTAATTCCTCCTCAAAACATCGCGCCGCCCGAGGGATTTTGCAGCAATCCATGGCCAGTACTCTTAGCTTTTGGCGGGCGAGCGGACTGGTCTATGACAATCTACCAGTCCATCACCGGGTCTTGGGTCTTCAATGCAGGTACTAACCAGTGGAGCTGGGGACTCGATGACTACTTTACCGGCCTCCACACGTCCGATGGCGGCAACAACGGCCCACCGCTCCGCATCCAGTGCGGCTACCCCTGGTTTCATCCAGGACTCGTTAGCTGCCGCAGTCCGGCGATCGAGCAAATCACCCGCAACGTGCTCAACAAGTTCATCGGTCGACCGTAAACTTGAGCTAGAGCCTTTTAATTTAGCCGAAAAGGCTCCGCAGAGCGTCGCCCTACCGAAAAATCGTCGCGGGCAAATTGGTAGGGCGAGACTCCGTCGAGCCGTTTTGCTCGTTCAAGATTTGCCTGGAACCGTTTTAATTAAATCTATCCCCGAGGAAAAGGATTCCGATTCGTGTCGTTCGTGTGTTTCGTGGGCTACAGTTCTTATTCAAAGCGGCGCGCAAGTGGTTGATGGTTGATAACGAGCAACGAGTCTCCTGACTGGGAGCAGCGGCTGCCGAGCAGCCGTGGGTTTTACGTGGGCGACTTGGAAGTCGCCCCTCCAGTTACGCCTAATTCAGCGCATACACTTCCACCAGCGCGTTGCCGGTAGTGTTGTTCTTGCCGCTGAGAGCGACGAAGTGAACAGCAGCAGCGCTATTCCACCTAACGACTAAGCTAATGCGCGA
>QHPN01000137.1 GCA_003219115.1 Verrucomicrobiota bacterium
AGGTGTTACCATTTGGATCGATGGCGGTAGCGGTCACGCGCTGCCCGGCACCGATCTGCGGAACCATCGCGATAAAGTTGACGTTCCCGCTGCCGTTGGTCGTGACGTTCTTGAATCCAATAAAGGTCTGGCCCTCCCCGTAACTGGAGGGGTCAATCACGTCGTTGGCGAAAAACTCGATGCGATAAGTCGTGCTGGCGGCGCTATTCACTCTGCCGGTGATGTTGGTCATCCCACCACTACTCGAGACAGTCTCGAGGACCGGAAAATTTTGCAGGTTGTTCGCACCCGTGTCCGCGTCGCCCAGATCGTTTGGTGTGACGCGGAAGGAATTTTCCGTTGCGCTGGGAAGATCGATTCCGAGGCCGGCATTCGAAAAGATGGAGTTGCCCAGGATGGCATTGCCGGTGCCAGAGCTGATCAGATAGACGCCAGAACTGTTTGTAATGCCCGCATTTTTTTGGCCGTTGAAGGCAATGACATTGCCTGCGCCAGCCGCGGTGCCACCGATCGTATCGTCGTTGTCCTGGACGAAGATGCCACTGGCGCCGTTGCCCAGGTCGGCGGTTCCATTTACATCGGTGCCGATGTAGTTGCCTTGAATCAGAATATTCGAGCTCTGGAGAAGGATGCCGTTGTCCCCATTGGCGGAAATAATGTTGCGCGCGCCCGCAGTCGTGCCGCCGATGGTGTTAACGCCTGTTGGTTCTTGAAAGGCGAAGATTTGCACGCCGCCGGCGATGTTTCCCAGAGCCACCGTGCCGGTGATGTCCGTGCCGATATAGTTGCCCTGGATCAAATTGCCCGTTGTTGTGGAATCAAGAGAGAATCGGATGCCGTAGCCTGAGTTGCTGCCGGAAATGATATTGCGCGCGCCGGGGGTCGTTCCGCCAATCGTGTTGTTGCTACCGTCAAACGCTATGCCGCCATTGTTAGGGACTGCCGCCGTGCCCGCGGCATTTGTGCCGATGAGATTGCCCTGAACAATCAGGCCGTCTGTCGCACTAGCGGTAATGCTGTAGCCAGCGTTGCCGGAAATGACATTCCCGGCTCCGGCCACCGTGCCGCCAATGAGATTATTGGGCGCGCGAAGGAGGTTAATGCCGGTGGTGTTGCCGCCCAGCGTTGCATCGCCCGTGGCCTTGATCCCGATGAAGTTACCCTGAATCGTGTTGTCGCTCGCGGCACTTTCACGGAGATTGATGCCGAGACCTCCGTTGGAAAATGTAACGTTGCGGGCCCCGGCGACAGTGCCTCCGATCGTGTTGTTCGCTGTCAGAATGTCTATGCCTGGCACGCCCAATATGGCCGAACCCGCGGCATTCGTGCCGACGTAGTTGCCCTGAATCGTGTTGCCGTTCCCGGCGGTAATTTCAATGGCGTTATTGCCGCTGCTGCCCAGAATGACGTTGCGCGCCGCCGCACTCGGGCCGCCGATTAGATTGCTGCCGCCTGCTTCCACCGAAACACCTCCGGTGTCGTGCAGGTCGGTATCGCCCGCGGGATTGGTGCCGAGATAGCAACCTTGAATCGTATTGCCGGCTCCCATCAATCGAAATGCATAGCCAGGATTAAAGCTGGCATTGAAAAAACGATTAATGACCAAACCTTTGAAGGTATTGCCGGCGGCGTTCACGATAAAGGCGCCCCCAGGCGCGTTCGTACCGTTGATTTCGACGCGCAGCACGGCGTTATCGCCGACAGACAGCGTGTTGGCGCTTGAGCCCGGCTGGGAGTAGCCGTTGATCACGACTGGATCGGTGATTGTGGGAAAGGCGGAGGTCGGCGAGATGGTGTGAACTCCGGCCCCCACGATGGCGAAGTTGATCGTGTCCGTGCCATAAGCGCCGACCGCTACTACATCGGCATTGACGTTGGCGTTGTTATTCGCCGACGTGATCGCCTCCCGCAATGTTACAAAACCATCTAGCGCGATGGTGTCTCCGGTGCCCGTTACGGTGATGGTGGCTGCTCGAGTTGTGGCTTGCGCCACTACGAGCGCTATCAACAACCCGCATCCGAACCGCCTTGTTTTTCTCCCTGACTCCTGGATCAAATTAACGAATGTCATAAGCACCTTTTTGTTTGCGAATACTTCCCGCGATCGCGATTATTTTGCGGAAAGAGAGCGAGGTGCCTTGCTAGAGACGCCTAACGAACTTGACGCAATCGCAGTGTTTCAGAAAGTAAAACGATTGCAAACCTTTTTCGGCGTCCTTTCGCTGCGAAACGAGACAGGCGCAAGCTAACTTGCAACTAAAACCTGCCGTCGATCATCGCCTGTGCCGAGGCGGAAAACGCAGAAACATCCCCAAATGCTCTGGGTGGTCCAATGAGACGGCTACGCTACGACCAGATTATTGCGACAAAATATAGACTTCGACCAGGGCGTTGCCGGTGGTGTTGTTTTTTCCACTGACGACCGCAGTAGTATTGCCGGGTGGGCGGGTGACAATGATGGCAGACTCCGCCGTGTTGGGCGGTGCAAAGCCGCTGGCCTGAATATCTGCCTGCTGCGTATCCTGCCAATTGTCGTTAGAGGCCACTAATGTGCCATTAACCTCACGTAGCTCGAGAGTAGGATCCGCTAATACATCGGGCACACCAAATTGCGAGAGAGTAGGCCCAAGAGCGCGCACGAGCACCTTGACCAGGCCGTTACCGGAGATAAACCCGCCAATCATAACGTTGTTGCCGGTGTCAACGAAACCGCGCGTGCTTATATTGGTCAGGCTTGGACTAACTGCCTGATCCAGATCGTATGCTTCCACTAAACCGACTCCTGTAGTGTTGTTCTTCCCCCGCACGATGGCGGTGTTGTTACCGGGGGCAAACGTGTGCAGGATGGCTGACTCCTTGTCATCGGGCGGTGCCAGACCAGTTGCGGTAATGGCAGCTTGTTGAGTATCTTTCCAATTGTCGTTAGTAGCGATAAGCGCACCAGCGCCGTCGCGTAGCTCAAGGGTCGGATCGGCCAACGCTCCACCAACGCCAAACTGAGTGAGAGTTGGTCCCAGCGCGCGCAGGAGCAGTTGCTTGTTGCCGGTCCCGCCGATGATAAAGCCACCAATCAACACGTTGTTGCCGGTCTGGACCCCGAGCCGGGTGGAAATATTGAGCAACTGACCATTGGCGCCTGAGAATTCGGAGGTATTCCCGTTCGGATCCGTCGCGGTGGAGGTGACGCGCTGCCCGGCGCCAATTTGGGGGAAGCTGACGTTAAAGGAGGCGTTGCCACTCGCATTGGTTGAAGCGTTGGTAAAGCCGAGAAAAATCTGGCCCTCGCCAAAGCCGGTTGCATCGATTGCGTCGTTGGCGAAAAACTCGATCCGATAAGTTTTGCTCGCGATGCTATCGAGCGTGCCGGCAATGGTGGTCATGCCGCCGCTATTCGTGACCGAACTCAGAACTGGGAAATTCTGCAGATTGTTAGTGCCACTATCTGCGTCGCCAACGTCGTTGAGCGTAACCCCATTTTCGTTGAGATCGATGCCGAGGCCGCCATTTGAAAATATTGAATTGCCCTTGATCGCGAGACCGGTGACTCCGAAGGCACCGAAGGAGATGCCAATTCCATTGCCGCCATTACCGGCAATCACATTGGCGGGAGGCGCGCCGGCTGTTGCGACCGAACCCCCAACCGTGTTGCTAAACGATTCAACTACGAAAATGCCATCACTGGCGTTTGGAATGAATCCACTACCGTTGATCTTAGTCCCGATGAAGTTTCCCTGAATCATGTTGTCATGGACAGAAGCGTTGTTCGTTCCAAGGAAAATGCCGTGAAGGCCATTACCGGAGATGACATTTCGAGCTGTGGTAGTGGATCCGCCGACCAGGTTAAACGCGCCCTGAATAACGATTCCGTCCAAACTGTTGCTTAGCGCCGCGGTGCCAGCGGCGTTGGTTCCGATGAGGTTGCCCTGGATGGTGTTGTTACTCTGGCTTTGCGAAACGAAGACACCGGTTTGGTTTCCGGAGATGAGATTTCCGGGAGGCGTTCCCGGCGTGGCGGTAAGGCCGCCAATCAGCGTGTTTGTCGCGCCGTTGCTCAGGAAAATGCCGTTGGCGAAGCCGAGCGCTTGTGTGCCCGTGACATTGGTCCCGATAAAGTTACCCTGAATTTGATCGCCGTTGCCCCCACTGAGGGAGATACCACCGCTATTGCCATTGCCAGCGATAATATTGCGCGCGGAAACGGCCGTGCCACCAACCGTGCAATTATCGCTCCTTACGTCGACGTCAGTTGCATTCGCCAGTGCAACATTACCCGTCTTATCGGTCCCAATAAAGTTGCCCTGGATGAGTTGATTAGTTCCGCTTTGGGTAAGGACGCCAACCGCATTTGCCGAGATGAGATTACGCGCTGCAGCCGTCGTTCCGCCCACGCGCAGGTTGGATGTCGCAGCCCCAAAGTTGGCATTCACGCCCTGAGTGTTGCCCTGCCAGCCAAGCCCGTGGGGTCGGTACCCAGAAACAGCCTTCGATCACGACGCTGTCGGTGTCGACAAAAATTGCGGTGCTCCAGCCATGATTAATCACCAGTCCCTTGATCGTGCTGCCATTGGCGCCCGGCTCGAGGACAAGAGCGTTTCCATTGTTCCCGAGGGTTGCACCACTGATCTCGATCAACAGAACCGCGTTCTCGCCGGTGGCGAGAGTGTTCGCGCTACACCCGGGTTGGCTGTAGCCATCGATAATGACGGGACTGATAATTGACGGCAGCTGAGTCGCGGGCGTGATGGTATGCACTCCGGCCCCGGGATGGTAAACTCGATTGTGTCCAGGCCCGACTGATTGTTCGCGTCCGTGACTGCTTGTCGCAGCGAACCGGCGCCAGTGTCATTTGTATTAATGACAGTGAATGTGTTGGCCGTGGCCGACGCGACCGCCAGGAACGAACCGAGTGCAAGAAAAAGCGCGCGAGACATTACCGCGTTTATCGGATCGCATGGCAAATAGCAATCCTAATCCGCGTCAGCATCGCGGAACAAAACGCTAATTGTGACATCGGCTTCCAGCCGATGGTTTTTAGAACACGGGAAAGATATCCGTGCCACTGCTTCTAGCTTCGCTTCGCGGAGCGGAATTTGGAAGTCCGGCTTACGGCGTTAAAATGTAGGCTTCGACCAGAGCGTTGCCGGTGGTGTTGTTTTTGCCGGTTACGATGGCGGTGGTATTGCCAGCGGGACGCACGATGATGATGGCCGACTCTTTTGTATCCGGTGGCGCCTTACCGCTCGCTTGGATCTCCGCCTGCTGGGTGTCTGCCCAATTGTCGTTGGTTGCCAAAGAGTTGCCCTGCGCGTCGCGCACGTCCAGGATCGGATCAGCCAGGACATTGGGAACTCCAAACTGGGTCAGGGTCGGCCCCAAGGCACGCACAATCACCCTTACGATCCCATTGCCGGAAATGAAGCCTCCGATCATTGCATTCTGGCCAACATCGACAAAACCTCTCGTACTAATATTCGTTAGGGTGGTAGCGGGACTCTGGTCTAGATCATAAGCCTCAATCAAACCGATTCCCGTTGTATTGTTCTTCCCGCGGACGATGCCGGTGTAGTTGCCAGGAGCAAAAGTGTGCAGAATAGCCGGCTCCAGATCATTGGGCGGCGCTTTGCCCGTCGCACTAATGGCCGCCTGCTGGGTGTCTTTCCAGTTGTCGTTAGACATGATGAGCGCTCCGGCGACGTCGCGCAGTTCCAGCGTCGGGTCGGCCAGGAAGCCCGTGATCCCAAAACTTTGCAGGGTCGGGCCGAGCGCCCGCAACAGCACGTCCTTGTTTCCGGTACCGCCAATGATAAAGCCGCCAATAAGCACGCTGCCGCCGGTCAGCACTTCCATCCGGGTGGAGACGTTAAGCAATTGCCCAATCGCTCCGGAAAACTCCGAGGTGTTGCCATTAGGATCGGTCGCAGTAGAGGTCACCCGCTGGCCCGCAGCGACCTGCGGAACCATCGCAGTAAAATTGGCGTTCCCACTGGCACTTGTTGTAACATTCTTAAATCCGAGGAAGATCTGGCCCTCCCCGTAGCTGGAAGGGTCAATCACGTCGTTGGCGAAAAACTCGATGCGATAAGTCGTGCTGGCGGCGCTATTCACTCTCCCGGTGATGTTAGTCATCCCACCACTACTCGAGACAGTCTCGAGAACCGGAAAATTTTGTAAGTCGTTCGCGCCTGTATCTGCGTCGCCAGGGTCGTTAGGCGTAACGCCGACGGCATTCTCAGTGCCGCCGAGAAGGTTAATTCCCAAACGGGTGTTGGAAAAGATTGAGTTGCCGAGAATAGAATTGTTGAGGCCGCTCACGACGCCGCCACTCGAACACGACACAACTCTCACTCCATCCAGGCCGTTGAAGGCGATGACGTTGCCCGCGCCCGCGGCAGCGCCGCCGATGGTGTTATTGTCAATACACTGCAGGTCGATACCAAACCCAGCATTGCCGAGATTGCCCGTGCCGTTCACATCCGTGCCGATATAGTTGCCTTGAATCAAAACCTTGGGGCTGGCGCCGGAGATGCCATCTCCGCTGTTGCCGGAGATGATGTTGCGCGCTGTGGCGCTCGTGCCGCCGACGGTATTAACGCCGCCTGTGGGTTCGACCGATGCGAAGATTTGGATGCCCGATCCGCTGTTGCCCAAATCCGTCATTCCGCTGATGTCCGTGCCGATGTAGTTACCCTCGATCAGATTGCCCGTCGTCGAGGCTTGGAGCTCAAATCTGATGCCGTGTGAGCCGCTGCCGGAAATGATGTTGCGCGCTGCGGGCGTTATGCCGCCGATGGTATTATTACTCTCAGCATTAAAGCCGTCGGCAACAATGAGTATGCCAAGAGCGCCATTAGGCACCTTTGCCGTGCCCGTAGCGTCTGTGCCGATGAAATTGCCTTGAATCAGATTGCGGCTGCCATCGAGATTAATGCCGTAGGCGCTGTTGCCGGAAATGACGTTGCCCGCTCCAGTCACTGTGCCTCCGATGAGGGTGTCGTTGGTGCGCAGGAAATCGATTCCCGTGCCGAAGCCAAGACCGGCCGTGCCGGCAGCGTTCGTGCCGATGTAGTTGCCTTGAATCTTATTGCCGGTGATTGTGTCGTCGAACAACTTAATGTTGTCACTGGCGTTGCCGGAAATGACGTTGCGCGCGGCGGCAGTTGTGCCGCCGATGGTGTTATTGGAGGAACCTGTGCCACCTCCGTTGTTACCGATGGCTACGCCGATAACACTTTGGCTTACGCCGCCACTGACCAAGGCGGCGGTACCCGCAGCGTTCGTGCCGATGTAGTTGCCTTGAATTGTCGTCCCGCTCGAAGCGGGGCCGTTAATCTGAATGCCAATGTTGTTGCCGGAGATGACGTTGCGCTCGGCAGGCGTTGTGCCTCCGATAATGTTGTTAGGCGAGTTCTCAATGCGCACGCCGAAGTCGCGGTTGGTGGACGCTGCTGTGCCGGCCGCATTCAGGCCGAGGAAACAACCCTCAACCGTGTTGTTGCCGCCCGTTTGAAGCAGGATGGCCGTATTGCCGCAATTACCATTGAAGCGATTGATTACCAGACCGCGCACCGTGCTGTTGCCAGCGCTAATGACGAGAGCACCGCAGACCGCGCTGTTGCCGTTCAACTCAATGAGGTGAACCGAGTTGTCGCCGACGGCTATTGTGTTCGCGCTTGAACCCGGTTGCGAGTACCCATCAATAACAACCGGATCGGTGATTGTGGGCAATACCGTAAGCGGAATAATGGTCCGAACACCTGCGCCGGGAATATTGAAGGTTATCGTGTCGAGCACGCCAGCGCTGGAATTCGAATCCAGCATTGCCTGGCGTAGGGATCCGGCGCCAGCGTCCGCTGTATTGGTCACAGTGAGAACCGCAGCATGAGCGCTCAGGTGTGCGCCAAGCAGGAAAACGCCGCAGATAATCGCAACGCTTTTCCCTACCATTCGGCTACGCAGCGCTGGAAAGCGGGCAAGACAAGGAAGAAGTCTCATCTGCCAGTAAAATATGAGCGGACTCCGCAACTGCTGAATGGACGTTTGAGTTGTCATAAGTACCTTTCATTTTGCGAACGCACTCTGCGATTCGCGGTTTACCTGGCGGGAAGCCGGCCAGGCGCTTTGCTAGAGGCGCTTAACAAACTCGACCCAAACGCGAGTATTTCAGGAAGCGCAATCGCTGTAAACAATAATCAACAGGTCCTACCGCCAGCGTGCTTTGGGCGCCACCGTTTACTTAAAGGCACAGTTACCCACGGGTTGCCGTAATAAAGCGAATACTGATGTCCACTTTCAAAAGAATCATGCCGCTCTGGCCCGCTTACGGCGGCAGGATGTAGGCCTCGACCAGGGCGTTGCCGGTGGTGCCGCCTTTGCCACTGACAATAGCGGTGGTATTGCCGGCCGGACGCACGAT
>QHPN01000138.1:0-6584 GCA_003219115.1 Verrucomicrobiota bacterium
CGCGTTTGCGCACCGAGCGCCATGCGGACTCCGATCTCGCCCGTACGCTGTGCCACGGTGTAAGCGACGGCGCCGTAAATGCCGACAGTCGCAAGTAACAACGCCACGCCGGCGAAAATTCCGAGCAGCGTCATCATCAACCGCGCCTGCCCGAGCGCCTGCGCCACGACGGTATCCATTGGCTGTGGCTGAGCGATTGCTATCGCCGGATCAATCCCGACTAGCGCGCTTTGTACCAGTTTCGTCACCGCTTCGGGTTTGAAACTGCTGCGCACGGTGATGGTAAGAAAAGGAAAGTTTTCCTGCGCTGTGGGGCGGTAAAGTTCCATATCAACTGTTTCGGCCAATCGCTGCGAACGCACGTCACCCACTACACCGACAATCTCGGCCGGAATATTTCCCCCAGTGATCAGCAAGGTGTGGCCAATCGGATTTTCGTTTCCGTAAAGTTTGTGCGCGCCGGCCTGACTAATCAGGATCACGTTTTGGTGGTCCTCGACATCGTGGACGTCAATGTCGCGCCCGGACAACAGCGGAATGCCCCAGGTTTTGAAAAAGCCGGGCATAATCTCGTGGTTCGGTGCGGCCGGCCGCTTATCGATCGGCGGAACATCCCCTTCGGGACGGGTGTAGAGAACTCTGCTGCCGCTTGCCAGTGGGATATCGCTACTGAGCGACACGTTTTCAAAACCCGGCACGGCTTGCAGTGCCTTCAGAGTTTGATTGGCGAAACGATAGCGCGAGCCGATGTCGGGATACTGGCCCGTTGGCAAAGTCGCGAATCCGACCCAAAGATTGTGTGGATTAAACCCGATGTTTTGCTGGCTTAACCGCACAAAACTCGCGATCAGCAGCGCGGCACCGGCGAGCAGTGTTACTGAAAGGGCAACCTGCGCTCCGACCAAAATCCTGCGGAAACGTTGCTGCCGCAGGCTGCCGCTCGTGCCGCGCCCACCTTCCTTTAGTCCGTCAACCAAATCTGCACGCGAACTTTGCCACGCTGGATAGAAGCCCATCACCAGGCCGGTCAAAATGGACAAGGCAATGGTGAACGCAAGAACCGGGATGGAAAGGCCGGGTCCGGTATAATTCGGTTCCAGCGGAAGAAAATTCGCCGCCATTCTGGGAACGAGCGGAACCAATTGCCACGCGAGGATCGCCCCGACAACGCCCGCTAACGCGCTCACCAGCACACTTTCGAGAACGAAGAGTCGCAGCACGCCCGCACGCGATGCTCCAAGCGCGATGCGCAAGGCGATTTCGCGCCGCCGACCGCTGAACCTAACGAGAAGTAGATTCGCGACGTTGCTGCAGGCGATGAGCAAAACGAAAGCGACCGCTGCCAGCAAAGTAGCGAAGGCAGGACGCAAATTGCCACTCACATCTTCGGGCAGATTCTTGACCGTGGTGAATCCACTACTGTCGGCCTTGTCGGGATATTGCGTCGCGTAACTTTGATCGAGCGATGGCAGTGCTGCCCGCACCTGCTCGATTGTCATGCCAGGTTTCCGTCGTCCGATGACGCGCAGAAAGCCGGTGCCGCGCATGATTCGTTCCTGCGAAAATCCGGGAAGAATGAACGGCTTGGTTGTCCAGACTTCGGCCACGGGATTGTTTCCGAACCACGCCGCCGGCTGGTTCGGCAGAACACCAACGACAGTGTGCGCAACACCGTCGAGCGTGATACTGCGACCAATAATGTTCGGGTCGCCGCCCAGTCGTTTTCGCCAGCAAGCCTCCGTCACGACTGCCACATCAGCCGTTTCCTCCTCGTTCGGGAGAAAGGTGCGGCCGCGGATCGGACGCACCCCGAGGGTATCGAAGTAATTTGAGGTGACGCGCCCGCCGTTAACCAGGACCGGATCGCCCACGCCGGTCAAAGTAAACGGCGTCCCGTTGTCGGCGGCGAAGCTTGAGAAAATCGTCTGCCCATCGCGATAGTGTTTGAAGCGCGGCACAGAAATCGCGATCTCGGTCAGATTGCTTTCCTTACGGTTGGCGAACATGTGGACAAGGCGTGCCGGTTCCTGAAACGGTAGCCGGCGCAGGAACAGATCGTTGACCAAAGTAAAAATCGCGGTGTTCAATCCAATCCCGACGGCAAGCGTCAGGACGGCAAGAAGGGTGAACCCGGGCGATTTGAGAAGCTGCCGACAGGCAAAGCGGAGGTCAGTCATCCGAATTCTTATTCCGCCCGTAGCGCTTCGACCGGATTAACCAGCGTGGCACGATACGCGGGAAAGAAACACGCCAGCAACGCGGCTAGTCCAAGAATCGTTAGGGTTGCGCTGAGCAAAAGTGGATTATATGCCGACGTTTGATATAACTGTGAATGGATCAGTCGACCGACCGCAAGCGCGGCGGCCACACCGATCACCAGTCCGAACACGACCGGCGTCATTCCTTGCCGCACAATCAATCGCAAAATGTCCCGCGTTTGCGCACCCAGCGCCATCCGCACTCCGATTTCGCCAGTGCGTTGTGCAACGGTGTAGGCGACCGCGCCGTAAATACCCACCGTGGCCAGAAGCAGTGCGACACCGGCAAAGACGCCGAGCAACACCATCATCAACTTCGCCTGGCCAAGCGCCTGCGCCATGACCGCGCTGAAGGGCTGGGGTAGAATGAGGGCGAGCCCGGGATCTATTCCGCGCAGGACGGTCTGCACGGATCGCGTGATCGTTTCAGGCGGCAATGAGCTGCGCACCGCGATGGTGAGAAACGGAAAATTCTCCTGCGCCAATGGCCGATAAAATTCCATCTCGTTGTGTTGATTCAATAGCACCGAGCGGACATCGCCAACCACGCCGATGATCTCGACCGGCACACTGCCGCTCGTGACCAGCAATGTCTTTCCAATTGGGTTCTCATTGCCGAACAACATCTTTGCACCCGATTTGCTGATCAGGACTACGTTTGGGTGATCGAGGACGTCCTGCTCGTTCAAGTCACGCCCGGCGAGCAGGGGAATGCCGAGAGTGCGGAACCACCCGGGCATGAGATCATTCGATGGCGCGCCTTTGCGTTCCGGAACTGGCGGGACGTTCCCTTCCGCTTTCGTGTAAAGCGTCGCACCGGCACCACCAGCGAGAGGAAAACCGGAACTGAGGGTTGCGTCCTGAAGCCCGGGCGTCGCGCGTAATGCGCTCAGCAATTGCTCCGCGAAGCGAGCGCGCGTGGGCTGATCAGGATATTGGGCCTGCGGCATGACGGTAAATCCGGTCCAAAGATTTTCGGTCCGGAAGCCGGGATCTTGGTGACTCAGGCGCAGGAAGCTTGCGATGAGCAACGACGCGCCCGCAAGCAAGATAACGGATAGAGCTACCTGCGCCCCAACCAGGAGTTTGCGGAAACGCTGCTGGCGCAGGCTGCCGGCCGTGCCCCGCCCACCTTCCTTGAGAGCATCGACAATATCGGCGCGCGAGCTTTGCAGTGCAGGATAGAAACCCATCACTAGACCGGTGAGCAGGGAAAGCGCGATGGTAAACGCGAGCACCGGCAGTGAAAGTGCGGTCGCGCTGCCTGCCTCGATCGGGAGGAAATTGGCGGCGAGCTTTGGCACGAACGGAACCAATTGCCAGGCGAGGAGCGCGCCAAGACAACCAGCGAGCAGACTGACCAATACGCTTTCGAAAACGAACAGCCGCAGCACACTCGCCCGCGTCGCGCCCAGTGCCATACGCAGCGAAATCTCGCGACGCCGGCCACTGAACCTAACGAGAAGTAAATTCGCTACGTTACTGCATGCGATGAGCAATACGAACGTCACGGCTGCGAGCAGGGTGGCGAAGCCGGGCCGCAGATTCTCTGTCACATCTTCGGGCAACGTCTTCAACACGGTGGCGGCTTTCGCGTCGATCTTCTCCGCATATTGTGTGTGATAGCTGTCCGTCAAGACCTGCAATGCGGCACGTGCTTGATTGGAGGTTATGCCAGGTTTCAAGCGACCGACCGCGCGCAAAAAGGCGGTGCCGCGCATCATACGTTCATGTGTAAAACCGGGAATGATGAAAGGCTTCGTCGTCCAGATGTCGGCGTTCGGCCCTGTCCACGAAACCGGCAGCTTCGGAATAATGCCAACGATCGTATGTGATACACCATCCAGGGTGAGGCCGCGGCCGATTACATTTGGATCGCTGCCGAGTCGCGATTTCCAAAAGCGATCCGTGATCACCGCCACATCGGCACCCTCTTCTTCCTCCGGCAGGAACGTCCGCCCGCGAATGGCATGCACCCCGAGCACATCGAACCAATTCGCAGTTGTTTTGAAAATCGGCACCTGGAAAGGATCGCCGACTCCGGTCACGGTCGCGGCGAGTCCATTTTCCCCGGCGAATCCGTCGAAGATGGTTTGGCCATCGCGGAAATGGATGAAACGCGGCGCGGAAAGCGGAAAATCGACCGTCTGCTCCTTGAAATGGCAGAAAACATGGAGCGCGCGTCCAGGTTCTTTGAATGGAAGACCGCGCAGGAAAAGATCGTTGATCAAACTGAAGATGGCGGTGTTGAGGCCAATCCCGAGAGCGAGGGTGATCAAGGCGAGGAGCGTGAATCCCGGAGCCTTTAGCAACTGCCGAAAAGCAAAGCGAACATCAGTCATCATAACAACAGTAGTGGAATTTGGATACAGCAAGGGCGTGATGTGGAGTCACTCACGCGAAAGCGTTTTGCATCCGCCGTGCCAAAGACGCCAGTCCGGTGCAAGCCGTTGATTTTGTGCAGGTTTTCCGTCCCGTGGGTTGCGTCAAAAAATGTCGTCGTCCCGCATGTGGGATTTTGTTGTCCCGCGAGTGAAAAGATTCCGGACGCTGGGAAAATCGCGCCAATGCTGTCTTGTCTCTTCTTCTTCCGCTGCTGCGAAGAACCGAGCGAATATCAGTGAGCATAAAACAGGACAGTATTCACAGGATTAACCCATTCTGATTTTCATAAGCTCGAACCATTTCGATAACCTAAAGTTTGACGCGCCAGCCGGTACCGTTGGATTCAAATAATAAACGCCGCACCGTTTGATTTTTGTCTGTGTCAGCCTTCCCCGTCTACTCCTACATCGCGACCTGTAATGCCATTCACTTCAACGCCTTTGCACGAATTCCTCAGGCGTGAGTCCTGCAGCGCGAATCAAACTCCGCAGCGCCACGCGCGACTTCCTTGTGATTAGGAACGGAAAGGGTCGCACGAGCGCCCTCTTTGACGAGAACGATGTGACTACCTCGTTGACGTGCGATTTGCCAACCGAATTTTTCGAACGTCCTGACAAGTTCGCGTCCGCTCAAAACAGGAAGTTGTGCCACGTCCCGTGAGATATCGCGTGGTGTCTTTTCGGCAACCCTTTTTTAGGGCCGTTTCAGACTACGACCTCGACATCCGAAGTTTCGAATGCTAAGGGCATCCCGCGCTCAGCACGAACTTCCAGACAAAGCGCGATCGCTTCTTTGATATTCGTCAGCGCCTCTTCGCGTGTCTTGCCCTGACTTACACAACCTGGAATCGCCGGACATTCGACGATCCACATTTTGTCTTCGTCTTGGTAGATGAGGGTCGGGAACTTCATGCTCTACAATGCACTAAAATGTAGCACATTTGTGGCCGCTTGTGGCACATCCGCCCTTACATTTTCTTGCGACTAGTGAAGTGCAGGGTCATTTAGATCGCATGAACTATAGAACGCCTCTCACAGTAGCGACGATAATCGCCAACAATTGTCGCGGCCTTTGTTGGGGGACAGTCAGCGCGGGCCGCGCAGGACGATTTCGCTGACATCAAAGCGCAAATCACGCAGCAGCATGATGAGTCGGTGAAGCGGCTGCAGGATTGGATCGGTCAGGTGTCGATCGCCGCGGAGAATCGCGGGTATCCGGAAGGCGCGGAATATATGGCGAAGCTCGCACGCGATGCCGGATTTCAGCAGGCGACCGTGATTAATACAGAGGGGAAGCCGGGTGTGTTCGCCACGCTTGATGCGGGCGCAGCGAAAACGGTCGGTCTTTACTTTATGTACGATGTGAAACAATTCGATCCGGCGGAGTGGTCCTCGCCGCCGACGGAAGCGCGGTTAGTCGACAAGCCGCCGCTCGGCAAAGTGATTATCGGGCGCGGGGCTGTGAATCAGAAGGGCCCGGAGGCTGCCTTTCTCGCCGCGTTGCATGCGATCAAGGGTGCAGGAAAGAAAATGCCGGTGAATCTTGTCATGGTGGCGGAGGGTGAAGAGGAGATCGGCTCGCCACACATCAAACAGATCGCCCACCGGCCGGAAGTAGAACAGGCACTAAAGAAATGTGTGGGCGTATTTATGCCATCAGCGGCACAGGATTTGGATGGGATTGTGACCGTGAGCCTCGGTGCCAAAGGGGTGATCGAAGTCGAGCTCGTCTCAAGCGGCGAAAAATGGGGACGCGGCCCCGCCAAAGACGTTCATTCCTCGCTTAAAGCGATGATTGATAGTCCGGCTTGGCGATTAATTCACGCCTTGAATACGCTGGTATCGGAAGATGGGAACACGATCAAGATCGACAATTACCCGACTCCACGGCCGCTCAGTCCGGAAGAAAAAAAGATGATTGCGAATGCGTCAAAAGCAAGGA
>QHPN01000138.1:6784-13257 GCA_003219115.1 Verrucomicrobiota bacterium
ACATGAAAGCGACGGATGCGCTGGCTGCGCTGAAAGCGCATCTGGCCAACCATGGCTTCGGCGACGTCGAGGTAAACATGAGCGGCGGCTATGATCCGACCAGCACGTCTGCTGACTCGGCCTTGATCAAAGCTCAGGTCGCAACGTACAAGCAATTTGGAATCGATCCGCTTTTGTGGCCGCGCAATGCGGGATCTTATCCCGGTTATGTGTTTACCGGCGAACCGCTCAAACTTGCGGCCGGCCATTTCGGGCTCGGTCACGGCAGCGGCGCGCACGCGCCGGACGAATATTACGTAATCGAATCGGCCAATCCAAAAGTTCAAAACTTCGACGGCGTGGTGATGTCGTTTGTCCAGTATTTGTACGAGCTGGCGAAGTGAGTCCGAGCCGGACTGGCGGATCTCCAAAGCCGACCGGGATGCCGCTGTCTTCGCCCTCGGCAGTATGCGTTTGGGCAAAAATCAGATGCCCACAAGACGTCTTCGATTCTCACAATAATACCGCGCGTGTCATCCTGAGCAAAGCGAAGGATCTCACATCTGCTGGCAATCGGGCAAAGTAGATTGCGTGACAATTACATCACTTGTGAGGGTCCCTCGCTCGCGCCCGGGATGACAAACATCGTGGGCTTGCGTGACAGGATTGTTCCCAGTGATACGGTGCGCCAGGAATGGACGCCCCGGCCGATTGGGCAGTATTAAGCGACGAGCAGCTTCTGGAATGTCGCATCGCCAAGCTCGGGCTGCGGCTTGGGGGCACGCCTGTCGAATCCCTGATCAAACAACTTTACGACGAGCTTTCGGCGAAGGGACTCGGATTTCATCCACGGTGTCATATTGGCGACGAATGGTTTGTGCCGGTTGGGATCCCGGCCATCTTCGTGCCTTTTTTTCTGGTGCACGATCGGCTGCGCGCACTGGAACGGAAGATGATGCTCGAAGTCGAGGGCGAAACACCCGAATACTTCATGAAGTTAATCCGGCACGAGACGGCGCACGCTTACAACTACGCCTACCATCTTCCCCGCAATAAAGGATGGGCGCAGGTTTTTGGGCAAACTTCTGACGAAGAAACGCCGGACTTTTATCGGCCACGGCCATTCAGCCGCAGTTACGTCGTGCACCTGGACGATTGGTACGCGCAGAGTCATCCGGACGAAGATTTCGCGGAGACGTTCGCGGTCTGGCTCACGCCGGGGCTCGATTGGCGGAATCGTTATGCCGGCTGGAAAGCGCTGCAAAAACTGGAATACGTTGATGAATTGATGCGGTCGCTGATGGGGAAGCCGCCGCTGCATACGCCGCCCTATCGCGTCGCGGCGTACAACTGTCTGAACCTCAAGCTCAAGACTTATTACGCGCGGAAACGAAAGCTCTATGAGGATACTTATCCCGGGTTCTATGACGCCGATCTGCGGCAGCTCTTCGCCGCGCCCGCCGGCATCAAGGCGAGTTCTTATCTGCGTTTGCGACGGCGACGGCTCTTGAATGCGGTTTGTCAATGGACTAACGAGAAGAAGTACCGGGTCAACGAACTTCTCACCCGGCTGATCGAGCGTTGCGATCATCTTGGGCTCAATGTCCATAACGACGATCCACAAGAGGATTTTCGCGTCTCCGCCTTTATCACTACTTTGGTGATGAATTATCTTTTCACCGGTAAATTTAAGCGGACGAAATAGTGTGAAAAAGAAACTCAAGGTCCTTGCCCTGTTCGACGCCATCCGGGCGACCAAGATCGACCAGGATCTGAGCAAGGAGATGAAGACGGAGGATTGGAAAACCGAGGCCAATGTCCTGAGCGCGCTGCGCACCCTCGGTCACACCGAGGAGCATCTCGCGATTTTCGATGATCTCGATCTCCTACGGCAGAAGCTAGCAACCTTCCAACCCGACGTGATTTTTAATCTGGCGGATCAGTTCAAGAATAACCGCGGGTTCGATCAGAACATTGTTTCTTTCCTGGAGATGCAGGGCGTGCCCTTCACCGGTTGTAGCGCCACTGGCCTCGTTCTGTGCAAACACAAAGGCATCTCGAAAAAAATCCTGCATTATCATCGCATCCACGTGCCGAATTTTGTCGTTATCCCGCGCGGTCAGCGCATTCTACGGCCGAAACAGCTCAAGTTCCCGATCCTGGTCAAACCCGTGAAAGAGGAAGCTTCCTACGGGATTTCGCAGGCGTCGTTTGTTGAAACAGACGAGCAATTCAAGGAACGCGCGGAATTTATTCATGAGAGCCACGATGCCGATGTCATCGCGGAGGAATACATCGAGGGTCGCGAACTTTATGTTGGATTAATGGGAAATTTCCGGCTCAAAGTTTTTCCGCTTCGTGAACTGGTCTTCCGGGAAGTGCCGCCAGACGAGCCGAAGATCGCGACATACCGCGCGAAATGGGACGAGGAATATCGCAAACGCTGGGGTTTGCGGAACAAATTTGCCGAAGGACTCGAGCCAGCGCTGGTCACGCGCATCGAGGAAACTTGCAGGCGCATTTACCGGCTACTCACAATCGACGGGTATGCGCGTATCGATCTGCGGCTAACTCCGAAAAACGAAATTTATTTTATCGAAGCCAATCCGAATCCAATTCTGGCCGAAGACGAAGATTTCGCCCAGGCCGCGGGTAAGGCGGGCCTGCCATATCCACAGTTGATCGACCGCATCATCCGCCAGGGGATGAATACGCTGCGCGACTGAGGCAGCGGAAACGCCCAACGTCCAACGCCGAACGCCGAAGTCAGATCTGGAGGAGACGCGCCGGTGTGTCTTAAAAATTATGGCGCTCCAGAGAAATGTCTTCTCGCGGGGTGAGAAAGCGGCAAAAGACTGCCGCACTCCAAAAGCTGGCGCCTGCTTGTATTGCCTCCGAGATTCGCGAAGCGTCTTGGAGTGCGCCAGCCCTCTGGCGCTTTGGAATGTGGAAGACAGAAAGACTCTGAGCCCATTATCGGAAGTCTAGCGCCGTTCTTACGGTGGAGGGAGGCCCTCCAAGAAATCGAAACTCGCAATTGGCCGCGGCTGATTTCATCTTGGTTGGATGGCGGACCCGTTGACTCCGATGATGCAGCAATACCAGCGGCTGCGCGGAAGCGTCCCGGCGGATGTGTTGCTGCTCTTTCGGCTCGGCGATTTTTACGAGCTGTTTTTCGAGGATGCGAAGGAAGCCGCTGGTTTGCTGAATGTCGCGCTGACGAAACGCAACGGCGTGCCGATGTGCGGGGTGCCATATCATGCCGCGCAAAATTATATCGCGAAGCTGATCAAGGCAGGAAAACGGGTCGCGATTTGCGATCAGACGAGCGAGCCGCAGCCGGGGCGGATCGTAACGCGCGATATCACGCAGATCATTAGCGCGGGAACGGTGAGCGAACTGGGTTTGTTGGAAGCGAAACGCGCTAATTATCTGGCAGCGATTTATAAGCACGAATCCAACGGCCCGTCTCAGACGGTTTTCGGATTCGCTTATGCCGATTTAACCACCGGCGAGTTCCGCCTCATGCAATTGAGGACGCAGGCGGCATTAACTGATGAATTGGCACGGGTTGGGCCGTCGGAAATTTTGGTAAGCGAGGAACAGCGTTTTCCTGCGATCGAGCGTGTGCTTGCGCACGACAGTTACGCCTTCCTTCCTGAACAGGCGACGTTCACGTTGTGCGAGCATTTCAAAACGAAATCGCTTGATGGTTTTGGTTGCGCAGAAATGCCGGCGGCGATCGGCGCGGCGGGCGCGATCGTTCATTATCTCAAGCATCACCTGCGTCGAAAAATCGATCACCTCGCGACGTTGCGTTGTGAATCGGCGGCCGATCACGTTGTGCTCGATGCAGCAACGCAGACAAATCTTGATCTGGTCGAATCCCGCGGGGCACGCGATACCAGTTTGCTGGCGGTGCTCGACCGCACCGTCACCCCGATGGGCGGGCGGAAATTGCGCAGCTGGATTTTGCAGCCGTTGCGCGATTTGACTGAGCTGAATCGCCGGCAGCAGATGATTGCCGATCTGCTGCACGAATCGGACGTGCTCGGATCATTGCGCCACGCGCTCAAATCGATTCGCGATATCGAGCGCGCCGCCGGCCGGCTCTCGCAAGTTTCTGGAAACGCGCGCGATCTCGTGGCGCTGAAAAATTCATTGCAACACATTCCGCAACTTAAGACGGAGTTGGGCAAGCTGACTGAGCGAATAAATTTCGGGAAGGCCAACCCTCCTGTAGAGGCAGGCGTGTCGCCTGCAAATTCTAGCACAATGCAGCCGACACGGCTGCCACCACAGGGAAAAACAGAGTTCGCGGGATCGCTGGTCGAGCATCTGCAAGCCGAGGTTCACGAGATGCCCAAGCTGGCGGCGAAATTGCAAACTGCGCTGCTTGATGACGCGCCTCTGGCGTTGAAAGAAGGAGGAATTTTCCGTGACGGTTTTAATCCGCAGCTCGATGAGCTCCGCAACGCCTCGCGCGAGGGCAAGAATTGGATCAACGCGCTCCAGGAACGCGAAATCGCCACAACCGGAATCAAATCGCTAAAGGTGCGGTTCAATTCTGTCTTCGGTTATTTCATCGAGGTCACGAAATCGAATCTGAGCAATGTGCCGGCGCATTACACCCGCAAGCAAACTACTGTTGGCGGGGAGCGCTTCATCACCCCCGAATTGAAGGAAATGGAGGCAAAAATCCTCGGGGCTGATGAACGGGCGCGAAACCTGGAATATTCGCTGTTCCAAAAGTTGCGCGATGAAACTTTAACGGAACTTGGACCGCTACAAAAAACGGCGGGCGCGATTGCGGTCGTGGATGCGATTTGCTCGCTGGCGGAGACGGCGCGGTTATTTCATTACTGCCGACCGCAGTTGGATGATTCGCTCCGGCTGACGATTTGTGACGGACGGCATCCCGTGCTCGACCAAAACCTGGTCGAAGAAAAGTTCGTTCCTAACGATACCGAGCTCGACGGCGAGAGACTTCGTCTCGCTATTATCACCGGGCCGAACATGGCTGGGAAGTCGACCTATATCCGGCAGGTCGCACTCATTGTCTTGATGGCGCAGACCGGCAGTTTCGTGCCGGCGCGGAGCGCGGAAATCGGTTTGGTCGACCGCATTTTTACCCGGGTGGGGGCGAGCGACGATCTTTCACGCGGGCAATCGACTTTCATGGTTGAGATGAACGAGACTGCGAACATCGTAAACAATGCGACCGAGCGCAGCCTCATCATTCTTGATGAGATTGGGCGCGGGACCTCGACGTTCGATGGCTTGTCGATTGCGTGGAGCGTGGCGGAATTTTTGCACGACAAAATCAAGGCCCGCACGCTCTTCGCGACCCATTATCACGAGCTGACCAAGCTGGCAGTGGATCGGAAGGGAGTGGTCAACTTCAACGTCGCCGTGCGGGAATGGAACGAGCAGATCATTTTCCTGCGCAAAATCGTGCCCGGCGGCGCGGACAAGAGCTACGGCATTCAGGTCGCGCGGCTGGCCGGTTTGCCGCGCGAAATCCTGGATCGCGCGAAAGACATTCTGGCACATTTGGAAAACCCAAACGGCGCGGTCGTTCACACCAAAGCAAAGAGAAGAAAATCGACGCAAGTCCTTCCGCAAGCGCAGAAGCCGCAGCTCGATTTGCTGTGAGATGGTTGCGTTTCGTCCCTCTTGATAAGCGGCGGTGTAGGCTTGGGCAGTCTTGCCTCACGCGCGGGTGAGAGCATTTTCGCTGATGAACAGATTGCGTGAACGGAAGGCGGGGGGACTTTCCAGAAGCAAGACGGCGCGAAGTGCCCCCAGTGGAGAAGCAAACCAGGGCCGACTTAGTTTGCGCGTCTCGGCTGCGGTCCACGCCGGGACAGGAAACTCGTAGCTGCGTGCCAATTCTTCGGCAGTAGCTGCGAGGTAAGCGTCTCGGACGCGACCAGCCTCGTCGAATTTTGGCTGCAGTAACTCCGGCGCGTCGGCGAAGGCTTCGAGATTTGGCGCAGCGTAAAATTCGTCCAGGAAGTTTGCCAGGGACGCGTCGAATGACTCACCGCTGAGAGTGAGTTGCGCCACGTTAGCCAGCGTTTTCGGTCTCATATTTTTCGTTCATCAAACAACCCCTCGACAAGATACTGTGTCTTCACTGGAATGCGATTTGCCGGATAGTATTGAGCGACCAAATCCAGGACTTCTTTAGCTGAGTCGAGTTTGAGATGGCGGATAAGAAAGGTGATATCTGCCACATCACTGGGTTCTTCGGTTGTACCGCCGACGCGTGCGGCCATGCATTTCATGGCAAGCAGATATTCGGGCACCGGCATGGTAAGTCGTAAGTGCGGGAATTGCGGAAGATTTCCGGCGGTAGTTTCGTGCCGCGCGGAGACGAAGCCTTTAACGCTGTCGTTGAGCCAGTTGGCGGGTAAATTCTGATTGTCGGCGATGCGGCGCGCCAATTCCCGGATGGTTTGTGCCGGTTGAAAAATTGCATCGACGTCCTT
>QHPN01000138.1:13265-14202 GCA_003219115.1 Verrucomicrobiota bacterium
AGTCGAGCGGTAAAGGCAAGAATCATTACCGTTCCGCCGAACAGGCAAAGCTCGCCTGTGATTCCTTGCGCACCTAATTCATCGGACAGGGCGCGCAAAGCAGCAAGGATTTGCTGGCGATTCAAGTTCGACGATTCCTTCTGCGCGGTCATCAGGCGAGAATATCGCGAGCGAGAAGCTTTTCCAATCGTCCGCAGGCTTAGTTGGCTGTGTTGGCGATCTGTGTTTGGTCGCGCCTTTGCGGCAACCAGACGGGACGGCCATGTGGAATCACGTTTCTCCAGCGAGTGTCGAGGCGCCAAAGGCCAGCGTCACGCGCTAATTTGAGTGCGCTGCAAAATTCGTGATCGGAAGGACGGCGATTGATCTCGGCGAAGCGAGGTTCGGTTTCGGCTTTGTGGGCGGGATAATATTGGTCCATCACGTTGACGTAGGTATCGGGCGAGAGGTTCCCGGCGATCCAGAGCATGATCTCGCGGGTGTCGTCGAGAAGGCCGGGCATGACGAGATGCCGGATGAGGACGCCGCGCAAGGCGAGGCCGTTCACGTCTACTTTCAGTTCGCCAACCTGTGCGTGCATTGCCGCGATGATGGTGCGGGCGGCTTCGGCGTAGTTGCTGGCAACGAGATATTTTCGGCAATGTTCCGCGTCCCAGAGTTTGAAATCGGGCATGTAAATGTCGACGACGCCGTCCATCCAGCGAATGCTCTCGAGGCTGTCGTAAGCGGAGGTGTTGTAAACGAGCGGCAAACGTAGACCGCGTTCGACGGCGATGACGAGCCCTTCGAGGATTTGCGGGACGACGTGCTCGGGTGTGACGAAATTGATGTTGTGGCAACCGATCTCCTGAAGATCGAGCAAAATCCCGGCGAGTTCCGAGGCGTTGACTTCGGCGCCTTCGCCGAACTGGCTCGTTTCGAAATTCTGGCAGAAGAC
>QHPN01000060.1 GCA_003219115.1 Verrucomicrobiota bacterium
AGGCGAATGTTCCCGAGATTCCCCCGGTGTTGCTCGACTTCAGTCAAACGGGCGCCGGGCTCAAAATTCAACTCGACCTTTTGGTAACGCCTGACTCTCAACCGGCGCTCCTCCAGCGCGAAGTATTGCGAGCGGTCCTTCTGGAAATCAGTTACCGCTCATTTCCTTCGTTGCCTGCTGGGACGCCCTACATCACGCCGCCGGATTGGCTAATCGACGGAATTCTGACCCTGGATAACGAGAGTCCCGAGATATTTGACGGGCTCGACACTGCGGCCGCAACTCCACCAGCCTTGAAAGAATTCCTGACTCAACGTCCCACCCTTCTCGATTCTCCCTCGCGCGCTCTGTACCGTGCTTGTGCCAGCGCACTGTTGAGAATTTTGTTAGAGCACGATAATGGCCGCGCTCAGCTTGCGCGCTACCTCGCGGATTTGCCTCGTGCATCGACTGACATACTCGCCGACTTACAGTCGCATTTTCCGTGGCTGGGGAGCGATTCAGGCGCGATGGAAAAAACCTGGCGCGAGAACGTCCCGCGAGTAGCCAGCGAACGGCGATTTGCCCTGCTTACCTTTGCCGGAACTTCGGAGCAGCTGGACGAATGTTTGCTGACAAAGGTTGCGAAGGATCGGGACAAAAAGAATTCGTTAACTTTGGATGAGACGGTACGAACGAGCCGACCGAACATTGATACCGTGGCGGCAAAAAAATTGGGCGAACGTCTTATGCTGTTGACGACTCGTGCACATCCGCTGTTGCGACCAATTGTGGTTGATTACCAACTGGCCGCGGAATCAGTTGCGCGCAAGGAGAGACATGGGCTCGCGAAACGCCTGGCCAACAGCATAGCACTGCGCGAAAAGATTGCCGCGCGCATGACCGAGGTGGATGACTTCATGAACTGGTATGAGGCGACACAGGCGAAAACCGCGTCGGGCGCTTTCCGCGAGTACCTGCACGCTTCCGCGAAGAACGATGCAATACCACGCCGGCGCGATGCCCTTTCCGTCTATCTTGATGCGCTCGAAACGCAGCTCCAGTAATAAATCGGGCGCGTGATTTGCTCGATCCAACCTTGCCCGTTATCGTAAAACGCGTTTCCGCGCCGATTTATTTAATATGCAAAAGATTGGATTTACCGAAGCGCTCGATTCGATTGTAGCGAGCGATCCGCGTTACCAGCGTGACGCCTACATTTTTCTGCGGGACGCGCTCGATTTCACGACTAAACAGCAGAAAAAACTCAAAGGCGCGTCAATTAAGCACGTGGCGGGGCCGGAGTTGCTGGAAGGCGTCCGACAGTACGCGCTCAGGGAGTTTGGCCCTATGGCGCTGAGCGTTCTTTCGCACTGGGGAGTGAATTGCTGCGAGGATATTGGTCGCATGGTTTTCAATCTGATCGGGGCCGGGATTTTTGGGAAAACCGATGAGGATTCGATGGACGATTTCAAGACGGTCTATGATTTTCGCGATGCGTTTGTGAAACCGTTTCAGCCCGAGCCGCCTTCCACCGGCAAGGAATTATCTCTTCCCGCGCCCAAGGCCGGCTGAGCCGCTTGCGTCTGAGGCGGCCTAACCACTTTCATGCATAACCGCGCAAATCTTAAGGCGATCAGAAAGATGGAGTCGCCGGTCATCAGTTTTCCACCCAATACTGCGCAACGCTGGACGCTGGCGAACGGACTGACGATCATCGTTCAGGAAGATCGGAGCGCGCCGGTGGCGAGCGTGCAAGCGTGGTGCGCGGCCGGCAGTACCACCGAGGATAAACATCTTGGCGCCGGCCTTTCCCACATTCTCGAGCACATGCTCTTTAAGGGAACTAAGGCGCGATCGACTAGCGAGATTGCGCAAAAAATTCAGGACGTTGGCGGTTACATCAACGCCTACACTTCGTTCGATCGCACGGTTTTTTGGATCGATGTTCCAAAAGATGGGGCGTTGACCGCGCTCGACATTCTGGCGGATGCGATGATGAACTCAACGTTGCCGGGGCAAGAATACGTCAAGGAGCAAGAGGTCATCCGGCGCGAGTTTGCCATGGGAATGGATGATCCAGGTCGCATGGTGACGCACCTTCTTTTCGCGACCGCCTATCAACGACATCCTTATCGGCTGCCGGTGATCGGGCTAATTGATATCTACAACCAGCTGACGCACAAGCAGGTGATGGAATACTACAAGGCTCGCTACGTGCCCAACAATCTCACCTTTGTTGTCGTGGGGGACGTCTGCGCTGCCGAAGTCCGGAAAAAGGTGGAAGAGTTTTTCAAAGACCGGCCGGCAAAATCACTCGCTCCAATTTATATCCCGGCCGAGCCGCCCCAACTTGGACGGCGCGAAGCGCATCAGGAGTTCGCAACGGAGTTGACTCATTTTGTCATGGCCTGGCACGTCCCGGAAATTGCTCATCCCGATGTTCCCCCGCTTGATCTTCTGACGGTGGTTCTGGGCGAAGGCCACAGCTCGCGTCTCTATCGCAAAGTGCGCGAGGAATCGGGGCTGGCTTTTGCCATCTCCGCATTTTGCTACACACCGGGCGATCCCGGAATTCTCGGTGTCGACGCCATCTTGGATCCGCAGAATCGTGAGGCGACCCAGAACCTGATTTTGCAAATGATCGAGGATATTCGGCGTGATGGCGTCAACGCTGAAGAATTAGCCAAGGGCAAGAAGATCGTGCTTTCGCAGGAACTGGCATCGCTGCGCACGATGCGCGGTCAGGCAACCGATCTCGGCACGAACTGGTTTCTCACCCGTAACCTGAACTTCAGTCGCGAATACCTCGACAAGATTCAGAAGGTAACGCTCGATGATATCAAGCATGTCGCGGTTCAATATCTGACCGACGAAAATCTCACCATTGTTTCTCTTAACCCCAAGGGGTCGCTCAAATTGAAAAGTGAGACCGCGGTGCCGGCGGTGATTGGGCAAATCCAAAAACTCGAGTTGTCCAACGGGTTGCGTGTGCTGGTGCGAGAAGATGCGCGCCTGCCTCTAATTGCGATGTCGGCGGTCTTTCGGGGCGGCTTGTTAGTCGAGTCCGAGACAACCAGCGGGATTACCCGGCTCGTCGCCAAGTCGCTTTTGAAGGGAACCAAAACGCGAACAGGAGAACAGATCGCGAATCAACTGGAGGCGGTGGGCGGCGAGATCACAGCCGAAGGTGGTAACAACAGTTTGGTAGTTAATCTCGATGTCACCCAGCCTGATCTCGCGCTCGGCACGGATATTTTGGCCGATGTATTGCTCAATGCGACCATGCTGCCTGATGCGGTCGCTCGCGAAAAAGAAATCCAATTGGCCAAGATCAAGAACGAGGACGAAAAGCCGACTGCGGTCGCGCGCAACCTTCTCAAGCGAACCCTTTTCCCGAACCATCCGCTTGCGCTTCGAGCGGAAGGTACGCCGGAATCAGTTGCGCGCCTGGATTCCAAAGATCTTCTCGCCTTTCGGGATAAATACATCGTGGCACGAAATGGCGTCATCGCGGTTTTCGGGAACGTACAGGCCGAGCAAGTGATGGAATTGTTCGAGCAAAAACTTGGCGTCCTGCCTCCAGGCGAACTCGCCTTAAGGACTCCGCCATTGTCGCCATACTTAACGGAAACAAAGGTGGTAGAAGCTGAGCGCGAAAAAGCGCAAGCGGTCCTGGTCGTCGGGTTCCGCGGCACCGATGTTTTTGACCCGGACCGTTATGCTCTTGAGCTGATCGACGAAGCGAGCAGCGATCTCGCCTCGCGTTTTTTTATTCGCATTCGTGAGCAAATGGGCCTTGCCTATTATGTTGGGGCTTCGCAAATCCAAACCCTTGCTCCTGGTCTGTTCGCCTTCTATCTCGGCACTGATCCGGAAAAAATCGAGTCGGTCAAGAGCGCCTTTCTGCATGAAATTCGCAAACTATCCACTGCCGGCCTGACGCCGATTGAGCTGGCGCGTGCGAAAAAGAAATTGATCGGCCAGCAACAAATCCAGAATCAAAGCAGCGATGTCTTTGCTTACATGACTGCGCTCGACGAACTTTATGGACTAGGCTTTAATCGTAGCCAGGAACTGGAAAGCAAAGTGAATGGAGTGACCCTCGGCGACATCAAACGCGTGGCGGCGAAGTATTTCGCGAAACAACCCTACGTCCTGGCGATTGTGAGACCGCCAGCGAGGCCGGCAGTATCGAAATCCAAATAGTATGGCCGAAGTTCAAACCAGCACGAATGCGGGGGAATTGACTCAGCGATTTATCGAATTCGTCCTGATGCAGGCGCAGAATGCCGCTCTCTTTCTCGGCCAGATTCCAAACCCGCAGACCGGGAAAGGGGAAGTGAACCTGGAAGTGGCAAAGATGTTCATCGATCAACTGGCGATGATTCAGGAAAAAACGCGTGGCAATTTGACCAGCGAAGAATCAACCGTGCTGCGGAACGCACTTTCTAACTTACAGCTCGCTTACGTGGAAGTAGCCCGGGAAGGTTCGTCTGCTGCCTCTCCAGAGAAAAGCGCCCCGGAGACCGCTCCCGCTGGCGAGCCGGCAGCTCAGGAACCAGCGGCCGATGCCGAAGGCGAGTCGCGCAAGAAGTTCACCAAAAGCTACGGCGCCTGATCGGGTCGCTGCACAATAGCGGCAGCGTGCGCGCTTTTTCCCAGTTGCATCCGATTAAACAACAGTGAGGAAAGGCAATCGGAAGCTTTCCGAAATTGTTACTGATCCCGCTGAAGCTGCGGAAGAAGCCGGGCTTCGTTATGTCAGCGACATATACCCCGGTTACACGCGCAAACGCCACGGTGAATCCTTTCAATACTTTGATACCGACGGAAAATTGATTCGGGACGAATCCCGTTTGCTTCGAATTGGGCGGCTCGCCATTCCCCCGGCTTATCATGATGTCTGGATCTGCCGGCTACCCAATGGGCATATTCAAGCTACGGGACGCGATGATCGCGGCAGAAAGCAGTATCGTTATCATGAACGCTGGCGGGTCATTCGCGATGAGAATAAATATGACCGCATTTTGACCTTTGCCGCCGCGCTGCCAAAAATTCGGCGGCGGGTTCAAGCCGATTTGAAGTTACCGGAACTCAAACGCGAGAAGGTATTGGCAGCAGTGGTGCAACTACTGGAGCGCACTTTCATCCGTGTTGGCAACGAGGAGTACGCCAGACAAAACAAGTCTTTTGGTCTGACCACGATGAAAGACCACCACGTCAAGGTGACCGGAAAGAAGTTGCGATTCCGGTTCCGCGGCAAAGGCGGCAAAGAACACGAAGTAGATTTCATGAATCGCCGGGTCGCGCAAATCGTCCGCAAGTTACAGGACTTGCCGGGCCAGGATCTTTTTCAGTATTTCGACGATGACGGGAAACTTTGTGACGTCACCTCACAGGATGTGAATGATTATCTTCGGGAAATAACCGGCGAAGATTTTACGGCCAAGGATTTCCGGACCTGGGCAGGAACGGTTCTGACGGCAATGGCGCTTAATGCGGAAGAGAAGTTTGCGACCAAGAGGGAGGCGAAGTCGAACCTCAAGAACGCCATTGCCGCAGCGGCAAAGCTATTGCGTAATACACCGACGATTTGCCGGAAATGTTATGTTCATCCGGCCATTGTGGAATCGTATCTCAACGGTGATTTAATCGAAGGATTACAAACCACGCTTGACGAAGCTGAAGAAATTCCAGACTTCAGTGGCGATGAAAGAGCTGTTCTGAATTTCCTTAATGGTCAGGCTCGAAAAAAGGATGGTATCGCTTTGCAGAAATAAAAAGACCGCGCAGCGAGGTACGCGGTCCTTTCGAAGTGTTGCTTTCGGCTACTTTATCTTCCAGCTCTCCGGCGCGCGGCCCAGCGTGCCTTCATCATATCGCTGAGCTTCTTTCGCGCTGCGGCAGACATGCGGCCACGACGGCGAGTTGTCTTTCCGCCACCTCCAGCTTTACGTTTGCCCCGAACCCTGGCCCAGCGTCTGCGCGCAGCCGCCGCGATCTTGGCTCGTGTTGCTGCCGACATGGTGCGACGACGGCGGCCACCTCCAGTTTTTCTCCCCGCGCTGGTAGTAGCGCGTCCGCCACCAACTAAACCCGCGAACCTTCGTTCGAGAGCATCGATCTGGCGGCGAATAGAAACCGCTTGTTCCAACTGACTAAGTGATAAGTCCATGACGCCTTTCCTAGCAGCCTGCCAATTATGTGCAAACTAATTTCGCAACTATTTTTGAGTATTTTTTAGCTACCGGGAAGCTCCACGCGCTGGAGTTGGACTAGCCCGTGGAGATCTGCCCGACTTGGCGGCCTTAGCATTTTGTCCAGCCGCAGCTGGTTGGGCCTTTTCGGGATACTTCTTTGTGCTTGGCCAGACCAAGCGCCACGGTTCCGACTTCAATGTCGCAGTCGCCTGCTTTACATTTTCCGCACTTTCTTGAAGAGAAGGTCCGAGCGACGTCAACGTTGACTTCAACTTTTCGGCAGAACCACGAAAGTTTTGCAGAGTTACTGCGAGGTTATCGTTCTTGGTCAGGTCACTGGTGATTTGTTGCAAGTGCGACAATGAACTGGAAAGCGCGCTCTCAGGACCAGTCAACTCATTAAGGTGTCCGCCCAGAGTCTTGAACTGACCAAGAGCAAGATTGAGTTCCGAGGTTTCGTCGGTGATATGACTTAGGTTTTGCGCAGTTAATTCGAGTTGTTTGAAAGTAGCGGTCGCTTCTGTTGCGACAGGAGCGATAATATCGAGCATTCTGGCGATGGCTTCCCCAAAGTCGGGCACACGTTCACCCGCGAATACTTCGCCGGATTTTGCGCGGCCGGAAGACTCCGTCCCTTCGGTAAAGTCAATAGCAACTTCACCAAGAAGCCCAAGTGAAATCATGCGCGCCTTGGAATCGCGATAAAGCTGCGCATTGCGATCCACCTGGACATCGATCCGAACTTCATAGCGCGGTGCCTTCTCGGGCGCGGGAGTGGCGTTTGCCTCAGCCGCCCGCAGAGATTTTGTGACGTCCACCGCGCGTTGACTTTCCTCCTTTGAAACGGGGGAATACAATTTCGCGACCTGCCCGATCTTGCGACCAGCCAGCAAAACCGGCGCGCCCAGTTTGATCCCAGCGGCATTATCAAAATATATTTTGTAAGTAGTCAGGGGACGGAAGAGTCCCGGCGCGCCTAGCAGCACCAGGATACCGGTCAAAACCGCGAGGGTGGCAACGACTAGCAATCCAGTGAGAACTTCGTTACGCCGTACTTGCATCACTTATTTCTTCCAGAATTGGACCTTCGGTACTGCCGCTTAAGAATTGCGAAACCACCGGGTTTTTCGATTGCTTTAATTTTTCGGGTTTACCTTCCTCGATAATCTTACCCTGATACAACATAGCCATGCGCGTGGCGATGCGAAATGCGCTGTCCATTTCGTGGGTCACGATGATCGAAGTGACCTTCGACTTTTCGCTCAGGGTGATGATTAATTCGTCAATCACCGAAGACATTACCGGATCGAGTCCGGCGACCGGCTCATCGAAAAGAATCAATTCGGGCTCGAGCACGAGCGCCCGCGCCAGACTAACCCGTTTTCTCATCCCGCCGCTTAGCTCCGATGGCATTAAATTCCTGGTATCCTTCATCCCGACCAGCTCCAGTTTTTCATCAACGATCCGGTCAACTTCTTCCCTTGTCTTATCGGTCGTTTCTTCCAACGGCAGGGCGACGTTATCGCGAACGGTCAGGGAACTGAGCAAGGCAGAATATTGGTAAACCATTCCAATGTGACGGCGAACGCGTTGCAATTTCCGCCGCGGCAGTCGCGTGATTTCAAATTGTTTAAAGAAGACCGAGCCAGAATTGGGGGACAAAATTCCGAGGATGAGACGAAGGATTGTACTCTTGCCGCTGCCGCTCTGGCCGAGAATGACGAGACGATCCTGCGGCTGAATCTTCAATGAAAGATCATCGAGGACGAGCTTGTCTTCGAATTGCATCGTTACATCGCGCAGTTCGGCAACGTATGAATTTGTCATGTCGGAAAGAAAACGGTGTAAACGATATTATATAGAGTATCGAATCCGATTACGGTGGCGATGGCGGTAACGACGCTAGAGGTGGTGGCTGTTCCAACGCCGGCCGCGCCGCCCTTCACGGAAAGACCCCGATAGCAGGCGATCCCACCAATTAAGAGACCGAACAAAAAGCTTTTGAGAATGCCGGTGATAATGTCGCGGATGAGAAGGGCGTCACGGACCAGGTCAAAAAAGTAGACGAATGCGATGCTGAAATAGACGCGCGAGACGAGGCAACTCGCCAAAATGGCCGCCAGGTTCGCAATCGTGGAAAGACATGGCATCAGGAAGAAAAGCGCGAGCATGCGCGGCCCGACCAGGAATCTTAGCGGCCCGATGCCCATTGCTTCAATAGCTTCAACTTCCTCGGAGACCTTCATCGTTCCCAATTCCGCGGTGAATGCCGCCCCGATTCGCGCGGCCAGCATGATTCCGGTAATCAATGGACCGAGCTCGCGGGTAAAAGCGATTGCTACCAAGCCGGGGACGAGACGCTCGGTCCCGAAACGCTGCAATTGATAACCGGTCAACAAGGCCATCGTCAGGCCGAGAAAAAACGTAACGAGACCGACCAGCGGGACCGAACCGACACCAGCACGCTCGCAATGCTCGAAAAAACTCGCGGCGCGAAATGGAACCCGGCCTTCCCGGATCCGCTCCACCGTTTCCTCCAGGGTGTGAACCATAAACCAGAAGAGACTTCCCACTTCGCGCATGAATTCGCGGCTGAGATGTCCTACTCCTTGAACGACAACGACCGGATTAGTCGGAATGGCCGCGCTATCTGCTTCCTGGCTGGGCATGGTTACGGAACGTGCCTTAGTTCCTCAGACGGAAAAGCGGAAAATGCGGCGATGAACGAATCGCTTCAATGGCCCCAGTCGCCATTTGTGACAGCGAACAAAATTTCGCATCCGGCTCGAGATTGCGCGCGGATTAAAAACAATCACGTTGTCTCTTTCCTATCATGAAGTTGACTTCGCTGGCAATTGGTTGTTTGGCTTTGGCTCTTTGCGGATTGGCCGCGCCTGCGCAGGAAAATTCGCCACCCATGAAACAGAACACCTATCGAATCGCACTTGCGGTGCATGGTGGAGCCGGCACGATCGAGCGCAGCAAAATGACTCCCGAACGCGAGCGGGAATATCGTGCGGGAATCGAGAACGCTCTCCGCGCCGGCCGCGAAATTTTGGACCCTGGCGGATCGAGTCTCGACGCGGTCGAAGCCGCAGTCCGCGTGTTGGAGGATGATCCGCATTTCAATGCCGGCAAAGGCTCTGTCTTTACCAGCGCCGGCACCAATGAAATGGACGCCGGCATCATGGATGGGAAAACCCTGAGCGCGGGTGCGGTCGCCAGCGTCGAGCATGTCCGCAATCCAATTGTCCTGGCGCGCGCCGTGATGGAGAAGTCGAAGCATGTGATGATGGTCGGGAGTGGCGCCGAGGAATTCGGCAAACGCAACGGGATCGAGTTGGTCGACGCCAAATATTTTTTCACGCAGCATCGCTGGGAGGAGCTGCAAAAGAAGAAAGCGGAGCAAGCAGGCGCCGGCGGCAGGAAAAAATTCATTATCTCAGATGCGGACTGTCACGGAACGGTGGGCGCGGTGGCGCGGGATTCTCAGGGAAACCTTGCCGCTGCGACCTCGACGGGAGGCACGGCCAACAAACTGCCCGGTCGAGTCGGTGATTCGCCCGTGATCGGCGCGGGTATTTACGCTAACAATGCGACCGGCGCTGTATCCTGCACGGGCGACGGCGAATTTTTTATTCGCGCGGCTGTCGCGCACCAGATTTCCGCGTTGATGGAACTCCGGGCAATGTCGTTGTCGGAGGCG
Organism: Verrucomicrobiota bacterium; assembly: GCA_003219115.1. GTDB lineage: Bacteria > Verrucomicrobiota > Verrucomicrobiia > Chthoniobacterales > UBA10450 > AV69. Next base: position 9,889 of record QHPN01000060.1, read on the forward strand.
GCAGAGCATGCCCTGGCCGATGCGCAAAAACTCGGCGGCACCGGTGGTCTTATTGCAGTGGACAAAAACGGAAACGTCGCGCTCCCATTTAATACCAGTGGAATGTATCGCGGCTACCTTGGCGAGGACGGAAAGTTCGTAATCGAGATTTACAAATGAAGTAGGACGAGCTTCTGGCTTGCGAATTCCGCGGTCACAAGCGACACGCTTGAGTAGCGATTCATGCTTCCTCCAATTTCCGTCGTCATTCCCGCGTTTAACGAAGCGGTGCGCATTGGCGATACGCTCGCAGTAACGATCCGTTATCTGGAAAAGGAAAGCCCGACGAGCGAGGTGATCGTCGTCAATGACGGTTCGACCGATTCGACCGGCGAAATGATCCGCAAAGTCTCGGATGTGCCATCGTCGGTAGCGGTTCGATTGCTGGAGAATTTTCCAAATCGCGGCAAAGGCGCAGCCGTCCGAACGGGATTGTCCAGTGCAACTAAACCAATCGGAGTTTTTTTTGATGCCGATCTCTCGACGCCGATTGATGAGCTTCCAAAAATTATCGAGCCAATCGCGAGTGGGGAAGTGGACATCGCGTTTGGTTCACGCGCGCTCGATCGCAAACTAATTGGAAATCGTCAGCCTTGGCGGCGCGAGCAAGGCGGCCGCGTTTTCAACCTGGTGGTGAGGGTGGCAACCGGTCTTCCGTTCTGGGATACGCAATGTGGTTTCAAAGCCTTTCGAATGGAGGCGTGCCGACCGATTATTGAGGCGGCGAAGATCATCGGCTTTGGCTTTGACGTGGAGCTGCTTCTTCTTGCCCAACGCGCCGGATTGCGGCTTAGGGAAATTCCGGTGCGCTGGAACCATCATGAAGGGAGCAAGATTCGGTTCGTTCACGACAGTGTGCGAATGCTGCGTGAGGTTCTGTCTTTGCGTGCGAACAACGCCGTGATCCCGAGACGGGCGTGCGTTGTTATGTGATCGACAAATTGGGATGGTGCGGAACGCGCAATTGGATTGTCATCCCGAACGAATGTGACGGACCTTCAGCTGGTCAACAATTACACAAACTTGTGTGACGTAAGATGCAATCGGGAGGCCCCTCAGCGTCTACGCGCTTCGGGATGACAGACAGGTATAGGCGACGTTCCGTGGTTGCGCGCACCCGAGTGCCGGCAGGCAGCATGAGTCAAAACAAAAACGGCGCGCAATTTCTCAACCGCGCGCCGATTGAATTCTTGACCCGATTATTTCTTAACGATCTCGGCGTTCTCCAGCATGGCGACGCCACCGCGCTCCGCCATTTTGCCTTTAACCGTGACCGTTTTACCGGCGTATTCCGCCAGCTGATCGTTCATCGGCTTGTGATCGCCGACGATCAGATAAGCTTTGCCATCGGAAACAATGCCGACCGGGCCGCCGCCTTTTATGCATTTGGCCGCGCAACCCGAATGTTTGTCACCCATCGCGTTGTGATCGACGTAGCACATCATATCAACAACTTCGCCGGTAATCTCTTTGGAGGCCGAGGCGTCAAGATTCTCTTTCCCTTGCTCGGCCGCGAGAGCGACCGGCGATAAAGCAAGCGCGGAAATAAATCCAGCCGCGACCGCCACCTTCAAACTTCTTGGAATTGTAGAATTGAACATGTGGGAAACGTCCGCCTAAAATTCCCGACGGTCAATTGGCACACTGGATGTAGCACAGGCATCCTGCCTGTGGGGCCAGCGGGCGTATCGCCCGTTGACACCCGACCTACGACAATCGAGATCGCTGAGCGTCGAAACAACGGGCAAGATGCCCGTTGGCCCTACAGCCGAGACGGCGGTCCTACGACGGCGCTTCGATACGTCGGCGTTTTTTAGCACCTACATTTTCTCGCGATCGATCAATTCCGCGAATTGCTCGAAAAAATAACCGGCGTCATGCGGGCCGGGCGCGGCCTCGGGGTGATATTGCACGCTGAAAATCGGGAGCTCTTTGTGACGCATTCCTTCGACCGTGCCGTCATTCAGGTTGATATGTGTGACCTCGATCTCTTTTGGTAAGGACTCAGGATCGACCGCGAATCCGTGATTTTGCGCGGTGATTGCCACTTTCCCCGATCGCAAATCTTTCACCGGCTGATTGCCGCCGCGATGCCCGAATTTCAGTTTGAAAGTCCGCCCACCGTAGGCAAAACCAAGCACCTGGTGCCCGAGACAAATTCCAAAAATCGGTTTACGGCCGATCAGACCGCGAACGCTTTCATGGGCGTATGACAGGGCTTCGGGATCGCCGGGTCCGTTGGAAAGAAAAACGCCGTCCGGATTGAGAGCGAGGACTTCATCCGCCGTAGTTGTCGCCGGGACAACGGTGACGCCGAATCCTCGCTGGCGCAGCGATCGCAAAATGTTGCGTTTCATCCCGTAATCAAATGCCACGATGCGATGACGAATGGGCGGGAGTTGCGGCGCTTGATCGCCGGTTTGTAACGACCATTGCCGGCTCAGTTGATCATCTGGGTCCCATTGAAAAACATTCGGCGTCGTGACCTCGCGCACATAATCCATTCCGATCACGCCTTCACCGTCGACCGCGCGTTGCACCGCCTCTTCGTGCGAAGTGATTTCGGTGCTAAGACAGGCCTTCATCGCCCCGCGGGTGCGCAGATGCCTGGTCAGCGCGCGGGTATCGACCCCCTGCAAGCCGGGAATTTCCCATCGCCGCAGATAATTACCGAGCGATTCTTCGGCGCGCCAGTTACTTGGAACTTCGCTCAGCTCTTCGATAACGAAACCGCGGACATGCGGCTGGGTGCTTTCCTGATCGGTTGCGTTCGTTCCGTAATTTCCGATTAACGGATAGGTCATCGCCACGATTTGCCCGCGATACGATGGATCGGTGAGCACTTCCTGATAACCGGTCATCGACGTATTGAAACAAATCTCACCGATGCGCGTCCCAGTGGCGCCAAACGGTTCGCCCTCGAAAATTCGGCCGTCTTCAAGGGCAAGGAGAGCGGGCATTGTCGGTGGGGATTGTTAGCACGTTTTCGTGCGCTGTCATCCTGAGCCGCGCAGACAACGCCAGTCCGGCTCGGACCGAAGGATCTCACGACAGTCTTGCTCGATAATCATTTCTGTACGGACGACCACGCGCCAAATCGTTGAGTTCTTACCAATTGCGAGATCCCTCCCTTTGCTCCGGATGACAGAGACAAAAAAGCCGAATCGAAGAATTCGATCCGGCTTTTCAAAGTATTACCCCGCGATGCCGTTTAGGCGGATATCCCGTCCCTTTCGGTAACGGGCGGATGACCGTCGCGAGAGCGTCTGACTTCCAATTAAGGCGTGCCATCTTCCCCAAGACGCGACCAAGCCTCCTTAGTTAGATGTATCGGTTCGGGAATCTCACCTGTATCTCGAACAACGCAGGGTAAAGCACTGAGAATGGTCGGTTCAGAGTTGGGACAAAGCACTGAACTCTCAACCAACAACTCGCAGTTATTTCAAAAGAACTACTCGCGCAATTCCGCACCGATATCGCTTCGCAACCGCTCACGAATCCGCGCGTGTGCTGCGCTCACTTCTTCGTTTGTCAGTGTGCGATTTTTGTCCCTATATGTCAATGAATAGGCCAGCGACTTTCGTGTTTGCGACAGTTCTTTGGCATCATTTTCCATAAATAAATCGAATAGCTCCACCTTCTCCAGCAAAGGCTCGTTAGCCGCTGCGATTACTCCAACGATTTCTGCGTGCGTGACTTCCGGGCCGACAAACATCGCCACATCGCGTGTAACGGCCGGATAACGATCGATTTCTTTGAACCGTTCCGCGTGTTCGGTTGCCTGGGCGATAGTCGCGAGATCGATTTCGGCCACCAACACCGCTGTAGTTGCGCCAAAGGAACTTCCGCTCGAAAGCTGCCCGCCATGGCCGATCCGATCGCTTCCGTGAAAAATTTCCGCGCTCAAAGCGAAGCCTGATTGTTTGCTGCGACGAAACTCGAAGTTGCCCACTGCATTGAGCGCCCCTCTTAGATCAAAAAAATCAAGTGCCCGCTTCTTTTGGGCACGCCAGTTTTTCAGGGAAGCGGCCTGCCCGCACAGCGCCATTGTCAGCTTGCGTTGTTGTTCGCCGGTCGGTGGGGTAAAAATGTTGCCGATTTCAAAAAGCGCGATCCGCTCTGCTCCAGCCCGGATGTTCCGCTCGACCGCGGCAAGCAAACCCGGAGTCAGAGTCGTTCGCAGTGCCACATGATCTTCACTTAGGGGATTACGCAGCTGGATTGCGCCGTTGGCCCTGGCGACTTCGGAACGTGCGATCAACGATGAGGTACGCGCTTCCGACAAACCGAGGGCGACCAGGTCGCGCCGCAACTTCGCCTCGAAATCGTAATTGCGGTCTGCTGCGCTCAGCGGCGTAAAGCGGCTACGGTCCTCGCCCGGAACTTTTTCAATGCCATGCGCACGAATGATTTCTTCGATCAAATCGACTTCGCGCTGCAGATCGCGCCGGTAGCTTGGAATTTTCCAGGTAGCGCAAGTTTCCAACTTGCGATCCGATCCGACAGGCAAGTTGGAAGCTTGCTTCACTATACGAAGCCCAAATCTCGTTAGGATGGCATCCGCCGTTGCCGGCTCAATATGAATGCCCAGCAGCTCATCGGCGCGCCTGTAGCGTATTGAGACGTCCGGCGGATTCGGCGGGACCTCGCCCGCGACTGCAATTGTGCCCACTGGTGTTGCAGCCGCGACTTCGCAAATCAGTTTTGTCGCCCGTTGTGAGGCCGCAAAAATCATTTGCGGGTCAACGCCTCGTTCAAATCGGTAACTGGCATCGCTCGGCAAGTTCAAATCGCGCGCCGTCCGCCGGACACTCGCCGGCAGGAAATACGCGCTTTCTAGCAGCACATTCTTGGTGGACGCCGTTACGCCCGATTCTTCCCCACCCATTACTCCCGCGATTCCAACGGCACGCTTGTCGTCGGCAATGATCAGGTTGTCGGGGGTCAGCGCGTACATTTTTCCATCGAGTGCGAGAAACTTTTCGCCATCGCGTGCCAGTCGCACGTTGAGGTCGCCGTCGAGTTTGTCCGCGTCAAAAGCGTGAGTGGGCTGGCCCAGCTCGAGCATCACGAAATTGGAGACATCGACGACGTTGTTGACGGAACGGATGCCGACGCTTTCGATTTTCGCGCGCAACCAATCGGGGCTTGGCCCGACCTTGACGTTCTCAATTCGCCGCGCGGAATAAAATGGACATTCGCGCGACGCCGAAATGCCGACGCCTTGCTTTTGTAGGGCAGGCGCACCGTCAGCGGACGTAGAAGACAATCGAATCGTTTTGTTTGTTAGTGCCGCGATCTCGCGCGCCAAACCGAAATGATTCAACAAATCGCCACGATTCGGCGTGATTTCGACATCGAGGACCGTGTCGGGTGAGAACAAATCGCGAATTGGCGCGCCAATTTTTGCCTCGGGCGACAGAATGAGCAGACCGGCCGCATCCTCGGCAATTCCAAGCTCCTTGGGGCTGCAAAGCATTCCCTCGCTTTCGACTCCGCGCAGTTTGCTCGCGCGAATCTTGAGGCCGCCAGTCAGCTCTGCGCCGGGTAATGCCAGCGGCACCTTGTCGCCCACTTTGTAATTCTTCGCGCCGCAAACAATCTGGCGTTTTGTTCCGCTGCCGTCGTCAACCACGCAAACGGTGAGCCGATCCGCATTCGGGTGCGGTTTTGACTCGTCGATTTGCGCAATGACGACGTGATCAAAATCGGCGCCGCGTTTTTCGATCGCCTCGATTTCGATGCCCGCCGTTGGCCATTGTGAGAAATTCCGCCAGCGCTTCGATGCTTGGCGGCAGCTCCACAAATTCGCGCAGCCAGTTAACGGAAAATTTCATCTAACTTCTTCCGTCATCCCGATCCCGCCGTTGCGGGAGAGGGATCTCTCAAGCGGTAACCAGTCTGCGAACAACTAGTGAGATAACTCGCCGGATCGACCTTTCGAATGTGAGATCCTTCGGTCGCCGAGACGACCTCGGGATGACACGTTATGTAAGCGTTGCCTATCACGTTCATGCAAATTGCCTCAGAAAACGCAGATCGTTTTGCGCGAACAAGCGAATATCGGGAATATCGAACAAAATCATTGCCAATCGGTCCATCCCAAGACCGAAGGCAAACCCGGTCCATTTTTCCGGATCGTAAGCGTTGTCGCGGCGGGATTGGTTGACGGCTTCGAAAACGGCCGGATGCACCATTCCGCAACCGCAGACTTCAACCCATTGTTCGCCGCCTTTCAGCGCGCTCGATTTCACATCAATTTCAAAACTCGGTTCGGTGAACGGAAAATAATGCGGACGAAAACGCACGGCGGTGTCGGCGCCGAAAAGCTCGCGCAGAAAGAATTCCAGCGTTCCTTTCAAATCTGCGACACTGACCTTTTCATCCACATAAAGCCCTTCGATCTGGTGAAACTGTGCGCCGTGCGTGGCATCGACTTCATCGCGCCGGTAAGCCGCGCCGGGGGCGATCACTCGAATAGGCGGCGCCGCCGCTTCCATGGTACGGATTTGCACGGTCGACGTGTGGGTGCGCAAGAGCCTGCCATCGGGCAGATAAAATGTGTCCTGCTCGTTGCGTGCGGGATGGTCGGCCGGAGTGTTTAGCGCGTCGAAGCAATGCCATTCCGTCTCGATGTCCGGGCCTTCGGCGAGCGCGAATCCCATCCGGCGGAAAACGGCAATACTGTGATCGAGCATCTGCGTGAGCGGATGAATTGCGCCGCGCTCATGTGAGGTTCCCGGGAGCGAAATGTCAATGTTCGCAACCGCGGCTGATTCTTTTTCGGCGCGAAAATTCTCGGCACGTATTCCAATCGCCGCCGTCACTGCGGCGCGGATCTCGTTTAGCAGTTTTCCGACAACCGGCTTTTCCTCGTTTGGCAGCGACTTCATTTTGTCGCTCCATTGCGCGACGCTTCCACCGCGCCCGAGGAATTTCACCCGCACCGCTTCGAGGGCGCGCTCGTCTGGTGCCGACGCGATCTGCGCCAGCGCGTCCTCGCGCAATTGTTCGAGCGGATGCATTTTGTCCGACGAGATAAATTGATAAAATTGTTAAATAGTTAAATCGTGACAACGGCAATGCGTTTCCGACTCCGACCGTTTTAACGTTTCAACAATTTAACTTTTAACGCCAGCGTTACGCCGCTTTCTTCGCCTTCGTTTTCTTCTCGATGGCGCCTTTCGCCTGCTCAATGATCGACGCGAACGTTTTTTCGTCGGTCACGGCCAGGTCGGCGAGGATTTTTCGATCCAGAACAATGCCGGCCGCTTTCAAGCCTTCAGCCAGGCGGCTGTAAGTCATGCCGTTGGCGCGAGCGGCGGCATTCAACCGCTGAATCCACAGCATGCGGAAATTGCGTTTGCGTGTTTTGCGATCGCGGTAGGCCCAATACTGGCCTTTCATGGTCGCATCTTTGGCGTAACGGAAAAGTTTCGATCGGCGTCCGCGATAACCTTTCGCTTTTCTTAATACCCGGCGTCGCCGTTCGCGACTGGCCGGGGCGTTTGTTGCTCTCGGCATTTTGTTGTTCCCGAATTTTGGTTCGGGCCTCCTTTCAGCGCGCTGTTCTTATTATATAGTGATCTGCTCGACCTCGTGCGCTGATGTGATTCCGCATTGGCGGGATCAGGTGTGCAGATCGACGATTCAACCACGAACCGGGGCCGAAGGATAAAGTGATCGGGATAAAATACAACCGACTTTCGCGCGCTGTGCCCTAACAGTAAAGGTACTGATAACGGGAACGCGCGCTGAAGGTTCGTCATCCCGAGCGCAAGCGAGGGATCTCGCCTAGGGTCGTGGATCATCGAGTTTTCTTTGTGCACCCTTGCCCGCTAGCGAGGTCCCTCCGTCCGGGCCGGACTCGCGTCGTCTGCTGTGCCTTCGGGATGACACATGCGAAGTTTTATCCTGTTACACCAGGCGCTACCTGAATAGACGACTAGGAAGGCGCTGTTCCTTGAGTTCCTGCTACCGAGACGCTGTTTTTTCTGCAGACTGCCCACATCGCCAGCCCGACCGCGGCGCCACCCAAATGCGCAACTGACGAAACCGAGCTGATTCCGATCTTTTGCTCGTACGCGCCGATGATTTGAAAAAAAATCCAGAGCACGAACACGAACCAGGCCGGCAGTCGAATCCAATGGAAATTAAAAAAGTAACGCCACAGGAATCCGATTTTCGCCTCCGGAAATGCCAGGGCGTAGAATGTGATCACTCCAGCGATGCCGCCGCTCGCTCCGATACAGGGAATCGTCGAGTTCGGCTCCGACGCAATGTGGACGACGTCGCCGGCGAAAGCTGCGAGCACGATTAGCGCGACGTAACGCAGGCGCCCCAGAAAATTTTCCACCTCGTCGCCGAAGACGAGAAGGAAATACATGTTGCCGACGAGATGAATGATTCCGGCGTGCAGAAAGAATGACGTGACGAAGGTCAGACCATGCAGCCGCAGCGCTTGTGCCGGAATTAATCCGAAAAGTTGAACGACTTCATGGAGGTGGAAAAAGGAGTGAACGCTTGCCGTGATAATGACGCCAGCGAGGAACCAGGTCACGACCGGACGTCGTTCCTGTGCGGGTTCGTCGAATTCTACTGGTAGGCCGAGAAAAGCTGCGATCGATTTCCACCATTCATCTGAGGGAGCGCTGTCGAAGTCGGGACCCCGCGCCTGCTCCGCCAGCTGCTGAACTTTTGCGAGGGCGATAGCTTCGCGCGCTTCTTGCGGCAAGACAACCTGCGGTTTTGGTTTCGGCAATGGCCGCGCTTGCAGCGTTTGGGTTTCGCCGGAATCGAACCAGACAAATTCGCAAATTCGACAGACCTCGACTCTGATTCCGTTGCTGCTATCAAGTGCGACCTCGATCATTGCGTTCCCGC
>QHPN01000139.1:0-4716 GCA_003219115.1 Verrucomicrobiota bacterium
CACATCGTACTGTTGACGGGAAGCCTGCAGAAAGAAACGCGCATCCTGCACAAAAGCTTTTACGCGTGGATCGCGCAGTGGATTTGAGTACCCCGGGCCCACATACGTTTCGGCAAGTTCAAAGACTTCGCCGGACGTATCCACGACATCGAGGTGTTCGAGGCTGGCGTCGCGGGTGAACGCGTCGGCGGTCACGCCCACTCCGTAGCAAAGCAATAATGCGTTTTTACTCTCGGGTCGCAGCGCCAGCGGCAGGTAGGCAAATAGTCGCATATAGCGCTGGTTCCACGGGAGAGTCCCCGACATTGAATAGGAGTTCGTAACCAGCCGATAATAGTAAGGCTCACCGAAGAGATCGCACCGCAGCAGTTGAAACGTGTCGGCATTACCTTCGATCTTCTTTTGCAAACGCGAACCGTCTTTCTCATACGGTCGGCGTGCATTGGCGAAATGCAGTTCCGCGCGATGATATGGAAAAAACGCAATCGCCAGCAGAAAAACCAGCCCAAGCAAAAGGAAAAGCCTTCCCGATCGTTCGTGAAGCGACCAATTGCTCCTCTCGGTCGCAAAAATAACGAGACCGACGTAACCGGCGGCAGCTATGATTAAGCTCGATTGAAATCCCACGGAAGGCAGGAACACAAAACCCGCCAGCAACGGGCCGATGGCTGCGCCAGCAGTATTGAACAGCATTGTCAATCCGGCGGCATTCATCCGATTTGGGATTTTGCGTTGAACGCACGTAATGACCATCGGCAATGAAACGCCGGACAAAAACGCGACCGGAAACATCAAGGCCAGCGATAGCCACGCAGCCTGCAGCGACGACTCGATGTCGAATGCTTGCGTACCGGATTGCGGCAGGGGCAAGGGGAAAAGAAGGTAAGAGACAAGAATTCCGATTCCGGCGAGGAACAACAGCGATGCGACCACCTTTTGCGGCGAGATCAGACGTCGCGCAATCACGCTCGACCCAATGGCGCCGAGACCGATGGCGAACAGAACGACCGCCAGCATCACGCAAAAAGCGATGGAGCTGGACGCAACGTACAAGTGCAAGAACCGAAACCAAATTACTTCGAGCCCAAGTAGTATCGCGCCATTGCCAGCGCTCACCAAAAGCAGCTTCCACGGCAGTCGGCAGCCGAGCCAGGTTTGCAATCCAGTGCCCAGGGTTTGCTGGCTCGCGGCTACTTCCTTGCGGCCAATGAACCAGGCAAGGGAGGCTGCGATGCAACTCAGACCGCCAGCCGCAACTCCGGTCCCGAGCAGACCGCAGGCCTGAATCAGAAAGAATTCGCCGGCCAACGCCCCGGCAACCGCACCCAAAGTGTTGAAGCCATAAAGAATTCCGACGTTTTGGCCGAAGTCTCGATCTTGAAACAGAGGATCTGCTAGTAAGATCGGAAGCGTTAATCCCATCGCAGTCGTGGGAACGAGCAGAACGCATAGCGAAACACCAAAGCGGAGGACATTAAGAAATTGCTGATGGTCCCAGAGAACCTGAAACAGTGGGCGCATCCATTCTCCAAGATGTGGAATAGCAAAAACGAGTGTGCTACCAAAGATGGCGATGGCTACCTCTAATGCTGCGTAGATGCGCAGAGGACGCGCCCGTTGCAATCTAAGGAAGGCGGCCAGTGCGCCGCCCAGGCCGATACCAGCCATAAAACTCGAGAGAATTAGCGCGGCCGCCCAGATCGAATTACCGAAAGCCAATCCGCTCAGTCGAAGCCACAAGGTTTGAAAAAGAAGCGCGCTGACGCCAGATAGGAAAAGAACAACCGAAATCAGACGCGCGCGCATGCGGCTAAATCTGCACGCGCCCCCCTAAGCTCCGATGTCCGATGGCGACGGATCCTGCAGCGCAAGAAAAGATTCCAGGCCAACAGTCACAAATAAACCGATCGATGTAAGTCGATGCGACAAAAAGAGGCAGCGGATCTTAACCGCTGCCTCTTTGTTGAATCAGAGGTGCCTAAAACCTCTTCACCAACTCCACATACCAGAACCGCCCGAGGTTGTCGTAGAGGCCGCCAGGATAGTTGTTGGCATTACCTTTAAAGGTGCCAAAGGCCTTCGGCGGGTCTTCGCCCAGGATGTTGTTGCAACCGACGGTAAACCTGCTGTTGTTCAACAACGTTTTCCAGCAGGGCAAACCAGCCGCTGTCTGTTCAACGGTCTCCTTGCCCTCTTTGCTGCTCTTTATCTGTTTGCTATCCTTGGAATAGCCTGCCACCGGGCGCTCTTCCACCGGTTGGTTGAAGACCAAATTGTAGGACAACTGGCCATCGAAGAAGACCCGCGCTTTGATCCAGTGCTCGATTACGCTTTCACCGTTATCAAGGAGACCGGTCGGCGGAAAGGCCGCAGGTCCAAGGTGGGTAGCGCGTTGTTCTCTAAACCCATCGAAGTAACGGCCCGCAATGCTAAGGTCAATGTTGTTCCAATCCCAGGTTAGCCGCGAGATACCTTTCCAATGCATCCAGCCGTCGCCAATGGTCACCTGGCCAAAGAAGGCGCCCTCAAACGAATCGTTATTAACCCGGCCCGCCACCTCGTGCGTCTTTAAAGCCTCATCCAACTGGAAGAGGAAGGAATCCAGATAGGTCCAGTCATTGGTCCAGGTAAAGGTGCCAATGTTGGCGGTCTGGATCTGATAGGACAACCCAAAGTCTACACCGCGGGATCTCTGGCGCCCCGAGTTAATGAAACCAGCCCTGACGAAATTCACGCCACCGGTGGTAGGATCGACGTCCACTTCCTGCCCGGGCAGCAATCTCCCATGAATGAAGTTGTTTACCACTTCCTGGGCACTTGGCACGGTCGTCACGCCGGTGCGCTCAACGTCCCAGAAATCAACGTACATGGACAAGGTAGCGTTGGGCTGCCAATGCTGGATCCACTTTGGTGTGTAAACAAGCCCAGCACTGAAGTTACGCGAATCTTCAGGCGCCAGGTTGCGATTGGCATCAACTTCCGTCTGTGTTTCGGCCGAGGAAACCCCGTTAAGAACCGTTGGCGACAGAAAAAATGCCGGAGCGCCGTAGAGTGATGCGAGCGACGGCTCAATGAAGCCTTCACCCCAGGTAGCACGAAGCGTCAGCTCCTCATTGAAGGGCTGCCAGCGTACCCCAATCCTGGGAACGAGGACGTTGGTATCGTTATTTCTAAAATCCTCAAATCGACCCGAGGCATTAAACTCCAGCGAATACGCGCCGGGAATGGCCATCTTGGGACTGGTAATCGGGATCTGGGTCTCGGCAAAGATGCCATAAGCTTTGCGCCCACCAAAACTCGGTTTTTCTACACCGACACCGATTTGATCGCCGGTTTTGTTCTCATCATCCGGGTTAAGATCATACTGTTCCCGCCGCCAGTCGGCTCCGGCCGCAAAGCCGACCCCGCCGGCCGGCAGTTCAAACAGGTCGGTGGTGTAAACCCGAAAGTCCGCCGTTGTCAGCGCCGACTTCACCAGATCCCTGATGTTTGCCCGTGCAAACAGGATATTTTTCAGTTGGTCCTGAAAAGCATCGCCCGTTAACGGAGTCGTGAAATCGGTAAACGGATTATAAGGCACGGTCGTCCCGATAAAGTCCGCCGAACCCGGCACGTGAATCGAGTCCGCCGCATTCATGATGCGATTGAAACGCGAGGCGGAAGCGGTCTGAATCTGGGCAATAGTATAGATCTGACTGTAGCGGAAAGCGCCCTCGTAGCCCCAGTTTGAACCAAACACCTTGTCGCCCCTGACCCCGACCGTCGCCAGATATGCCTCGTTCTCGGTATCAACCAAACGATTGCCGAAGTCGAAGATACGGGCCCGGGTGCCACCGGAGATAATCTGATTAAACGGATTAAACGGATTGAAGGCATTGACCGGGGTGGGCGTCAGATCCTCCCCGGGCGTAGGCACGAACATCCCGTTCACGATCGTCCCTCCCTGCGGCTGACCGGCAAATCTCGGCGTGTTTGGAGGAGCTACTCCATTCAAGTCCATGTGTGGCGGAATGGCCAGAGTCGGCTGCCCCGTCGTGACGAAATTGTTCGTCGCGACAGGCGCCAACTCATCGTGTTGTTTGGCGTCGGCATAATAAAAGTCGCCGAAAATTTGCACCTGATCACCACAGATCTTGTCGCTGAAGGCCGCATAACCGCCCCACCGTTCCTGTTCCGGATAAGAACTTGAGAACGCGTTAAAGTTAAAGCCAGGCAGTAAGCCACCGGGCGCTCTGATTCTGCGACTGGAATAGATGTAGTCGGTAGCCGGAGCCAGACCGTTCGTGCCGCTTGGCGGACCGGCAAATTCCAGAGGATTAGTCCCAGGGACAGCTGTGCCACCCGCCGCGGCCGCGACTGCCTTACTCACATTGAGGTTCCATGGGCTGGAATTGGAGCTCAGGAACGGCGGCACAAGGGAGTTGCCCCGATCCCCATTAAAGGTGGAATTATGGTGGAAGTAAAAGATGTCACCGGTAATGGACATCTTGTCATCACCCACACCGAAGAGCACGTCGGCCTTGTAGACACCGGCATCTTTGTCCAACGTGTTGCCATAATATTGCGACACTTGGGCTCCACGGAAATCTTTCCACAGCTTGATATTGACCACACCGGCCACGGCGTCCGCCCCATACACGGCCGAAGCGCCCGCCTTCAAAATTTCGATGCTCTCAACCGCCGAGAGCGGGATGGTATTGATATCGACAAAGGTGC
>QHPN01000139.1:4906-10352 GCA_003219115.1 Verrucomicrobiota bacterium
TCGTTACCGGGTTTGGACCCACTTCCTCTGCCGTGGGAATGTTTGAACCGGTCACGATGACGCGCTCGGCCTCAGCGGTCGCGCCGGTCGGCGGTGGCGCGCCGGGCGCTGGGGCTGCCGGTGGGTTCTGAGCGTAGGCGTTAAGGCTTATAATGAGTGGAAGGGCGCTGCCGATCACGAGCGCGACGCGACGAAATCCTAAAGATCTGATTAAGTGTTTGATCATTTGTTTCTCCATTTATTTGGTTAAGCTAAGTAGAGAAGCAGAGGCTTCGCCACACGAGGGCAGGTTACTTCGAGGCGAAGTATGGCGTTACGACAAAAGTAGATGAATTCCTGCCAAAATGGTTGCGGTAAGCTCAACCCGAGGCGGCACGTAGAGGAAGAAAAACGAGCAAGACAATCAACTCGCCAGGATGTTCAATTGAATAGCAGTCCGGAGTTAGACTCCGATTAACAAGGATGTAGTTGAAGCTACTTCCTGCTCAACGCCGTGCACTTTGCCTGTTACTCCGAGACGAACGCGATAAGTCCCCGGACGCATTCCCGCAAAACGTTCGAAGGCCGCGCTGAAGACGGCCGCGTTCTTGAAACCGAGCGATGTAGCAACATCTTTGAGAGTAGCTTGGGGAAGAAGCAACCTTCTTCGCGCTTCTGTCATCCGGGCGCCGGCCACAAATTCAGCCGGCGTCTTTCCGAAAGATTGGGCGAAGAGCCGGGCGAAGTTCCTCGGAGACATACAGGCGTGCTGAGCTAAAGCATCGACAGTAAGATTCTCGCCGAGGTGAGATAGAATCCAGGAGACGAGTTCAGCAAGGCGATAGGGATCGGAAGCTTGCACCTGGAATTGCAGGGGTTCTGAATATTGCTCTTCTCCTCCGGTTCGTTTGAAATGAACAACCAGATCGCGAGCCAGCTTGAGCGCGAGATTGCGCCCAAAATCAGCTTCAATTAGGGAAAGACAGAAATCGACCGCGGCAGTGCCTCCGGCGCAGGTGTAGAAGGGTCCATCCTTTACGAACAAGCGATTGGCGTGAACCCGCAGCCCTGGAAATCGTATGGCAACATCTTTAGCGGCGCGCCAGTGAGTTGCCACTTCTCGTCTATCCAGCAAACCTGTCATGGCGAGCGGGTAAATACCGGTGCCTAAAGCAACGATACGTCGCGTGGTCGGAGCGCGGTAGGTTAACCACTTGGCCACCTTCTTACACAAAGTTGGCGCCCTCATGGGCTCGCCGCCACACACTATAAGTGTGTCAAGCTCGGGCGCAGTGCGGAAATCGACATCGGGATTGACTTCAATGCCGGCGTGACCGCGGCAAGCCTCGGTGGTGAGGCCTATAGTTACGACGTTGTAGCAGCGGCACCCGTAGCCGCAGTCGGTCGGGATATGGACTCGAGTAAAGGTTTCGATTGCAACGCCAAACTCGGCCCACGCCATATCATCGAAGACAACGAAACCAATGTTTTTGAGGCTCATCTGCACGCGATGTTTGGCGATACGCTCAATTCAAGGACCGGTTCGAGAGTCACGTCGGCGGCTGGGCAGCACATGGGGATTTGCTTTAGCTTCTGTTCCCTTGCCAAGATAGTGTCTTACTAGCAGTCTGATAGACCCACTTAGCTAAATTGGTCTAGTCCGATTTGCGACTTAGGTTTTCCGGGAGAAGGCAGACACTTTCCTGAGATCACAGGTGATTCCAGGTAGCCTGATAGATCCACGTCACCCAACTGGTCTAGCCCGATTTATTCGCTGTCGGTTGGACGCTGAGCCCTGGGGCGCGAAGTCGGCGCAAGCGGATCACCACGTGCGCTCTTCTTGAATCAATTCCACGACCGGGAATGCGGACGCGTTGGGACGTGGGGGTATGAGCGTGCTAACCCTGGCCGTAATTCGAATAAGCTAGAGAGGAAGAGCGCTCGAAAGATGTTTCGCCCGTGCCAGCGCGGCCGCGAATTTGGTTAACCCTTCTCGAATTTGCGCACGCGACCAGGCCGCGAAACCGAAGGTAAGAGCGGGATCCAGCTTGGCCTCAATGAAACATGACGACAGCGGCGTGGGCCGAATCTCAATTTCGGAGCAGACCCGGGCAATTAACGGTAAATCTTCCTTTCGTCGTAGCCAGGCGACGAAGTGGAGACCGGCTTCCGGAATTTCAAGGCGGAAATGGTCGCTTAGTAAGCGTTGAAATTGCTCGATGAAATAGTCTCTCCGATCGGAGTATAACTTTCGCATCCGTTTGATGTGGCTGAGAAAAAATCCCTCGGACAGAAAACGGGCGAGTGTCGCTTGATCGATGGCGGATGAATGTTGATCCATCACCGCCCGGATCTTAATCATCGGGTCGATCAATGGTTCCGGGGCGAGGATGTAACCGAGCCGAAGAGATGGATAGAGAATCTTACTCATAGTTCCGGCATAGATGACGCGCCCGGAGTTATCGAGTCCCTGTAAACAGGGCAGCGGCGGGCCAGTAAAACGAAACTCGGAATTGTGATCGTCTTCGAAAATGTAGGCGTCGCAATGGCGGGCGAACTCAATCAACGCGGTCCGGCGCGCGAGACTCATCGTCATCCCGAGCGGAAATTGATGCGAAGGCGTGACGTAAATGATCTTGGGTGATCGCCCCTTCGCTGGCCGGGCGATGACGATTCCTTCGCGATCGATGGGTCGTGGAACAACCGTGCCGCCAGCAAAACCAAAAGCGCGCCGCGCCTGATAGAATCCGGGATCTTCAATCCATGCTACCTCGCCACGATTTACCAAGGCCAGCGCGCTGATTATCATGGCCTGCTGCGTTCCAGCGGTAACGATGATTTGATCGGGCTGACAGCGCGCACCCCTAAAATCGCAAAGATATGTTGCAATAGCTTTGCGCAGATCGGCATCGCCGTGGCTCGAAGCGTATTGGAGCAAGTGTGCTCCTTTTCGGGCAAGAACTTGTGCCCGCAGACGTTCCCAAATTTCCATGGGAAACTCATCGAGTGCGGCGACCGCAGGAACGAAGGAGACACCGGGGCGGCCAGCGATGCCGAAGTCAAAGTCTTTCCCCTTGCGTGGGTCCGGTAGTTTTTTCACCCGATCAGAAAGTCGAACCGGGCGGGCAGCTTGCGCTTCGATCCTGGCGGGGCGCGCGCTGAGGTAGGTCTCAGGTAAAGGATCAGCAACGAAAGTGCCCGACCCACTTCTCGTTACTACATAGCCTTCAGCACGGAGCCTCTCGAGAGCCGTTTTCACAGTGAGGCGGGCGATTCCAAGATCTGCGGCAATCATTCGAGAGGAGGGCAGTCGGGAAGAAGTATTGTTGAAAGTGCCTGAGACAAGTTCATGGCGAATTTGGCGGTACAGCTGCTGATGTAGCGGTTCAGCCGAGCTTCGATCCAGCCGGAGCATTTCGAATGCGATGATCGAGTGGCGGCGGCGCTTCCTGTCGGGCAATTTTTTCACTCGTTTAAAATACGAAAGTGGGCCACATAATTTAGCAGAAGCGGGTCTAGCCGTCACCGAGGAATGACAAAAAACTAAACAGTTGCCTCACCGCCGTGCATGCCCCGCGTAGTGGTCATTCGAGAACCAAAAATTGAAAAAGCGCGAATCGCCCTCAGCTGTCATGGGAGCCGAAGTTTGCCGAGGCGGAGAAAAGAGGCCTTGTGGCTGGCTTAAGGATAAGTTCGGCCTTTCGTGGCAAATCGAGCCTACCATTCTTCCTGGGCTTTTAAGCGACGAAGAGGCAGCGAAAGTACAGCGCGGGATGAAGGCGATGCTGCAAATGGACAAGCTCGATATTAGATCCTTAGAGGAGGCGGCACATGCTAGCTAGACATCCTTCTCCGCATTTAGGGTTAGTAGCTGTTATCCATACCGTCCTTTTCAACGCCGGTCTCTATTTTGTCATTTCCTTCACCGGCGCGCCTCATTATCCTGGGCCGTGGGAATCGAGTGAGACTATTGCGAGTTACTTTCAGAATCATTCTCGGGAAGCCTTACTGTGCGCCTTTCTGCAATTCGGCGCCGCTATCCCGTTAGGTATCTACTCCGCCAGCATTGTAAGTCGACTCGAGTTTCTCGGTGTGCGCGCGGCCGGCGCCACGATCGCACTGTTTGGCGGATTCATGACCGCGATAAACATGGCGGCGGCTGCTCTTATTCTTTGGGTGATGGCTTATCCAGGGATTGCCCAGAACGAGGCAGTGCTGGGAGCATTATACTATTTGACCTTTGCGATCGGCGGCGTTGGCTTCTCGGTCCCGATTGGATTGCTCATGGCGGGCGTTTGCGTCCCGGCAGCCTTTATGAAGTTGTTGCCGCGATGGCTTATTATTTTCGGTTTTGCTCTTGCTGTCATCGGGGAGTTGAGCGCGCTGAGCTTGGTTTTGCCTAAGACTTTACTGCTTATCCCGCTGACGCGATTTCCCGGTTTCGTCTGGCTTATCGGCGCGGGCTTCGCGCTACCACGGAGCAAACCTAACGAAGTTCTATGAAGAGCATCTCAACCCTTAGTGTTGCCATACTTATGACCATGTTATCTAGCAGCCCGGCCGCAGCCGCGGTCGATGATGAGAAAGCGGTGGCCGCCCTCGATAAGGAATATCAGGAAGCGGTGAAGAATAACGATGTCGCAACGATGGATCGCATCCTGGCGGATGATTTTGTTTTGGTGACAGGTTTGGGTAAGACTTACTCGAAGAAGGATCTGCTCGATGAGGCGCGCAATAAACGGACGACTTACGAGAACCAGGAGGATAGCCAGCAGAAAGTGCGGGTTTGGGGCGATACTGCGATTGTGACAGCGCTCCTATGGGCAAAAGGAAGTGAGGACGGCAAGCCCTTCGATTACAAGCTTTGGTTTAGTGACGTTTACCTCAAGACCGAGAAAGGTTGGCGTTATGTTTTCGCACAAGCTTCCATGCGCATACCTGAGGGCGGGAGTCATTGACATCAGCTTCGCCGCACGGCAGGCAACAAGCTAATGACGATAAATGCAATGTAATCCTGCCGGCCTATGTATATGGACGGGAGCCTCAAGGCAGCGATTGATCTTAGGCATAGACCCACGACGTAGCTATCGATACCTGCCATGCCTCAGTTGCATCATGCGATAGATATGCACACTAGCTACGATGGTGGCGTCGCAACAGCGTAAGGCGACCCGCATGACTTGTGCAAAGTGGATCATTGACACCTGCCCGTGCGCTCAGGAAGCTTTGTTGTGACGCCATGTAGCGATTATCAGGAAACCCAGGGGTTGATCTATTTCGCGCGAATGCTCGACAAAATTCGGCTTTATGCCGCGGGTCAACTGCCCGAGGGATATTTCGTCGGAGTGGAAGATCCCACTTTTTTCGATTCTCGATGCACCCGATTTTTGGGGGTTGATTATGATGAGCTGACGAAACGGACCTTGGAGGGTGGCTCGGACGAGGAGATTTTGGAATGGTGCTTTGA
>QHPN01000140.1 GCA_003219115.1 Verrucomicrobiota bacterium
AGAATTTCACTATAGCCGACAACGACTCCAGCATCGGAAATACCTGTGGCAACACTGAACGGTCCCCCCAACGTACCCAGGTCGATAAGGGCTCCCCCGTTAACGCCACTCAAAAAAGCGTGTTGACCTTCGAAGTTGAACGAGAGTGCAGAAGACCCGGCAACTTGGCCCAAATTATTTACCGCCTGAGCTTGGCTGAATAGCTCACCTCCGGGCAGGGTTCCGAGGTCTTTGAGTAGCCCACCGTTTTCGCCGCTGAGAAACGCATGCGTCGCACCTCCCCCATTGGGCAGCGTGAAATTCGAAATACCGGCAACTTGGCCTGTGTCGTTAACAGCAGCGCCGATCGTGTAACCCCCGGGGCCATTAAAGTTNNNTCTTTAATAGCGCCGCCGTTCACGCCGCTTAGGAACGCATGCAACCCCATCGGCAGAATCGCATAACCAGTGACCTGCCCGACATTGTTGACCCCCCTACCCGCGCTCTCCGCGCCAGCCAAGGATGCGATGTCGTGAAGCGGCCCGCCGTTAGGTTCGCTCAGGAATGCATGGGGTATCCCTAAATGATCTTCGTCTGTAGGATGTAGCTCAGAAAAACCGGTGACCTGCCCGCTGTTATTGATACCGGTCGCGTGGCTGAACCGATCACCAGGTAATGCGCCGAGCGATCGAATTCCAACGCCATTCGGCCCGCTTATGAATGCGAGGTCAAAGCCATCAGCCATTGGTCGCCAACCAACGATTTGGCCCGTATCGTTCAGAGCTACGCCGGTTACACTTCCCAGATCAGTGGCAGTGTAGCCAATCTCCACAGCTGATGCCGCAGACACAAGACTCAGGTAAAAGAATGTAATCGAGACAAGGCTGTCTGTTTTCATCGGTGTGGCTCCGTCTGAACAGTCGAAGAATCAGCGGTGCCGCAGATAACGGTAGAGATGTAGGGTTTCAGCCTGCTTCACGACAGTCAAGCGCATTCGACCCAGCACCGGGCCATGGCGTGTAACGGCGCTACAATACCCCATGTCCAACCAGCGGCGGTGAGCTTGCCGCCCACGATCTCCCAGTATTTCATTGGTGGCATGATGCCAGATTCAGCTAATCCCGCGCAACAGAGCATCACAGTCAACGAGATTCGGCCATTTAGGGGCGGCTGGCAGTGTTTTGAAGCGCCACAGACGGAGTTTCTCCGATGTGGAATATCACAGAAGAGTAACAACGGGTAATTTGCTAAAATCAGAAATAGGTCGTTATCTACACAAATAAGCAACTTGGGGCGGTTAGCTCAGTGGTAGAGCGGCTGGTTTACACCCAGTAGGTCGGGGGTTCGAAACCCTCACCGCCCATTTCTTCACTGGTGATTAGTGATAAGTGACAAGTGACTGGTAGAAGAACTATTGATCGCGGATCGGGTGGCACGCACCAGGGCCACGAAGCACATTGAGGATTTCGGTCACGCTTTGCTGCGATGCTGTGGCGCGGACAGCATCCGCCGCCGCGTCAATGAATCCGGTAGAGTTCGATAAGACCGACGCCGGTGGTGTTGTTCTTGCCGCGTAGGATCGCAGTCCAGTTTCCCTGGATCAAGGTCGTGAGGATAGCCGGTTCGCGGTCGTCGCCCGGGGCCAGGCCGCTCGCCTGAATTGCTGTCTGCTGCGAATCTTTCCAATTATCGTTAGCGATAAGCAGATTCCCGTTGCCATCGTGTAACTCCAGCGTCGGGTCGAGTAAGGCGTCGGCAATTCCAAAACTCGTTAGCTCTGGCCCGAGGGCACGCACCAATAACTCAGAGCTGCCATCGCCATTTGCGCCAAGGCCGCCGCCGACAATAAAACCTCCGATCATAACGTTGGCACTCGTTCCAATCACCCCACGGGTGCTCATATTCGTAATGAGTGAGCCATTCGATGGATCGAGATCGTGAACTTCCAGTAGAGCAGCACCCGAAGCCCCATTTACCCCACGCACAACCGCCGTATAACTGCCGGGAGCAAGAGCCTGCACAATGGCTGGTTCACGACTGTCGCCGGGAGCATATCCACTGGCCTGAATCTCCGTTTGTTGAGTAGTCATCCAATTGTCATTCGAGGCAATCAAATTATTGCTGGCATCGAAGAGACTGATCGCGGGATCCTGCAAGATATTAAGCACGCCGAACTGGCCAAGAGTCGGACCGAGCACACGTACAATTACCTTTTTGGATGTGCTGCCGCTTATAATAAAGCCGGCAATGCCGACGTGCTGCCCGGGCTCTACATATAATCGCGTGGAAATATCCAGCTCCTTCCCGGTGCGCGTGACCCAGCTATAGTAGAACGGACCGGTTCCGGAAGCAGCTTCAGATTGGTTATCTTCGCCGTCGCGGTCAGGATCGCTCGTCTGGGCACGAAGAGAAGTAGCTGGCACTTGGGCGAGGGAATCGTGGGCCGCTTCCCATGCCGTGACGAAGTCGGAGTAAGGCGCAATCCCGGCACGAGTAATAAACGGATCGGGATTGCCGGTTCGGGTATCAACCCATATCGGTACAGCCGGCACGGTTGGTCTGGTAGTTTGTGCGACTCCCAAATAATCGCCAAGCATGTAACCAGCGGACGTGAGCGGCGCCAGCGAGGCATCGGTTGATATAAAAGTAAGCCGGATGTTGGGTTGCCAGTTAGCACCACCATCAAAGGATTGCGCCAGGTAAAGATCGAGCAGCACATTCGAACCGGGGTTATTTCGATGATCATAAAAAACCACCGTAACCGTTTTGCCGTCTGCTGAAACATTGATCGCTGGATTAAAGACGCCTGAGCCCGCTGGGTTGTCGCTGATTGCAAACGGCGCGCTCCAACTACTTCCGCCGTCAGTCGATCTGGTAAAAGCAATCCTCGGATTACCGGAAAGGAAGGCCTGGTAAACAACATAGACATTTTGAGTGGTTCGATCTCCCACCGCCGAGGCTAAAAAGGAACCGCTTCGGATCGAAGGTTCGTTATACTCAGTCGCAGATGTGATGATGTGAGGCGGCCCAAAAGTTATGCCGCCATCGGTCGAATTTACCGCTTCGAGCCGTTCAGACGCCGGGCCAGTGCCGAAGTTCCAATAAATCACCACACAGTTTCCATTTGGTAGAAACAATGGCTGCGATCCCTGTAAGTTCGTTTCGTTGCTGATCGCCGCAGCCGGGCTCCAGGTAAATCCAGTGTCGGTGCTATAGGTTCGCAGGATTGGCGCGCCAGCAGCGTTGACGTTACTAAATAAGCTGAACGTAACGAGGATGCGCCCGGCGGTCGCAGTGCTCCCAAAGGTATTGATCGCCATCCATTCCTTATCAGGAAAAACGCTCGAGCTGGCGGGCTGGTATGCCACTATTGGTGAGCCGAAGGTCGCGCCGCCATCAGTTGACTTACTTAAGACGACGGCAGCGGTTGCGAACTCGGAACTCGTCGCAACCAACGTCTCAAGATAAACATTATTGCTTAAGTCAAACGCCACCACCGGATCCGTTGCACGAGAGTAGGAACCCCCGGAGGCCGGGGTCAGATTCGGAATCAACGCACGCGTCCAGGTCAGCCCGCCGTCGTGTGAAATGGAATACCCGCAATCGACCGCACCGCCACCAGTGGCAAAGCGGCCTTCCTGAAAAACACCGGCAAGGAAATCTTCATCGGTGATGGCACGAGCAATGTGTGGCTCGGCTTGCGCGCGCATACCGGAAGGCAAGGCCGACGGATCGTTGCCCAACCGAATGTTCGGGCCGATGCGCAAATCAAGTGCAACCTGTCCACTAGCGGCCTTTTCTGTGGTGGTCTCTCCCTTTGCCGTTGTCGCCGTGCGTGGCGGCAAAACCAGGTTATCGTCGCGATTCAGCAACATCAATGCGCCGGAGGACATTCGCTCGAGCGGAAGGTTACGCAGATTTGGTGGAAGCTTTGCTCGATCTACTGACGGCCTCGCCTGACTTTGCCCGGTTTGGGCGAATACCATCGATCCAAGAAAGAGAAGCGACAGGGCGAGGGGGGTCTTCAACATTAAAACTCTAGCAATTCTCCTTAAATATAACAACCTCCGCGGGCGGTTTGTTGCGCGATTAGCCAAGGTCGCCACATCCCAGTTGCCGTTAGCGAGTTGGAAACAGACGGTGCGGCAATATGTACAGCAGCGCCAGCACAATCCCGTGGAGGGACACGCTTCTGCGTGTCCGGGGACGCGCGGAAGCGCGTCCCTCCGCTTACAATTCCTTGCAGCGTTGCCTTAGGCTAAAATGAAATGCGGCGGCTGCTATCACAGATTTCGGTCAGCGCCAGATCGCCAGGATCGCGCCCATAATAGTACAACCGACGATTTGGTAACCGGTATCGATAGCCCAGAGTCTTCGCGGCGGCGATTGCCAGACGTAAGTCATCGTCAATGCCGTAGCACAAAACCCAAGACCAACACCCGCGCCGATTTTCAGTCCGCGCAACAAATCCATGTGCTGTCCCACCTGATGGATGACTCGGGCGAGCACGAGAGCCATGATCAGGTTGCAAACCAGGGTAACAATTAACTTTACCCCCATCCCGCCCCGATTTGGCTGGTAAATCTTGACGCCGTGTTCTTCAACCGCCGATCGCCACATTTTACTAAATATGGCCGAATACCAGATCGCGCCCAGGAGCCAGTAGGCCAGCCCCGCACAAAAAACTGCCAGCCAGTTCATGTCGCCATAGTCCAACACGCCGTAGTCCATAATGCCGGCATTGTTGCGTGCGCGGATCAAATTAGACAAGATTAAACGTGCATCAGCATCCCGGCGACGAGAGACCAATCGACCACGCACCAAGAATGACGAAGCATGAATGACGAATGACGAAGGAAGCCCGAATGCTCAAATAACGAAACGGGGCGCGCTGGGCTCCCCGTAATTCGGACTTCGTCATTGGACATTCGTCATTTCTGATGTTGTTGTAGAAATAAAAACGGGCAGGATGTCCATTGGCGCCATAGAGCCGAGCCGGACTGGCGTTAGATGCCGGTGCTACAATTAATCCTTGTATGGATCAACGATATCGCGGCCGGCCATCGCTACACCGAGAGGACGCAAGGTGTGTAAAACCCGGATTGTCCCGGCGTGCGCGGCCAAAACCTCCGGCAAACGCCGATAGGCTTGTGGCGCTTCGTCCACGTCGCCGCCGCGCAATTCCACTCCGCGGTCCGTCACCCATTTCAGCATTTCATCGTGACGCACCAAACCATCGCGTCGAATCCGCTTCTTCCCTACCCGCTCGAATTTTCCTTTCGCCGCGGTGCGCGACATGATCCGTCCCGCGCCGTGCACGGTCGAGTAAAGGGCCTCGCGCGACTCACTCGAGTCGATCCCTTCAATGATTACCGCATCATCGCCCATGCTGCCGCCGACAAATCCGCGCTGTCCCGGAAAGGCGGGCGTCGCGCCTTTGCGCACGACCCACAGCTCTTCGCCATTATGTTTTTCGCGCCAGGCGAAATTGTGATGGTTATGCACTTCCTCGAGGATGTTCGCTCCGAGAATTTCGCGAACCACGTACCGCGCCACTGCTTCCCGCCCGGCATAAGCGTACTTCCCGGCCAGTCCCATTCCCGTTAGATAATCTGAGCCGATCTCCGAGTTCACCTCCACCACCGTCGGTGGGACATCCATGCCGTCCTTTCCGCCAGCCGCTTTTAAAAAATGCGTGGCTGTCTTGTGTCCCAATCCGCGCGACCCGAAATGCACACCTACCCAGACGCGGTCCTGTTCGTCGGCGAAGATATCAACATAATGATTTCCGCCGCCGACAGTGCCGAGCTGATCGCGCGCCGTCTCCTTTAGTCCTGAGATCGGCGCGATCTTCCACGCTTCGTCGTCGAACAATTCATGGTCGACCCGCGTTTTGGCTTTTCGTCCGATGCCAAAGGAAATGTCGCGCACGACATCGTCCATGATCGATTTGATTTTCGGCGCGACGTCACTGCCCTTCGCGTCGGTGAGTATGGCGAGGTTGCCACAGGCGATATCAAAACCGACTCCAGAAAGCGAAATTTTGTCTTTGTAGGCGACAACTCCACCAATCGGTTGCGCGTAACCTTTGTGGCCGTCCGCGCAAAGAACCCCGCGCTCGCCACCGGCGTCGATGCAGTTCTCGATTTGCCGCAGCGTCGCTTCCTCGTGCTGGCCGAATATCTTCGCCTTCATTGGAAGTTGTACTATCTAATATGCTGTCGTCCGAGATGAAGTCGAAGGATGTGTTCGAGGGTGGCACATCGGGCGGCCGAACGAACCCTGGAGGAAAACGCGCCGTCATCCCGAGGCCCGTAGAGGCCGAGGGATCTCACAATCGCAGGTCATGGCACACAAGTTTGCGCGATCACTCAACAACTGTGAGGTCCCTCGCCTTTTCGGGTTCGGGATGACAGAATTGTGCATTGCAGGAATCTCTTCGTACTGGCAGAAACGATTTTTTATGGGATTTTTTGTAATTGTATGATCGAAGTGCGTCATCTCTCCGGCGATCAATACGAGGTCAGAATCAGCGACGGGACTGCCACGACTCATCAGGTCACGTTGAAGGAAGCTGACCGGGTTCGACTGGGCGGGGCGGAGATTTCGGGCGATGAGCTGGTCGCAGAAAGTTTCCGTTTCCTGCTCGAGCGCGAACCGAATACCAGCATCCTGAAGAAGTTCGATTTGCCGGTGATCGGAACGTATTTTCCGGAATACGAACGAGACATTCGAAAGCGCGTTGCCCAACGTTAAGAGACTGTTGAAATACTGGAGCGGGTCGCGCGTAGAGACAGAAGGGCGGATGGCAAGGAGCGAGGGAGGCGCATCCCCAGAGCGGGCTGCAACGACCGGGCAACGCCGCCAGCTGCCCTTCTGCCTCGCGCCAGCAATGGTTGCGTTGATTTTGGCACTGGCCGGCGTTGCTCGCTGGGCCGAGATCGCTGCGGATATCGACGCTGCGCTTCGCGCCTTGGCCAACGCCAAAATCCACAGCAACGCGACCCACTCCAGTATTTCAACAGTCTCTTAAGCGCGCGCAATCGTTCGTGCCATATCCGTGCTCGCGGACGCTCACCCTCCATGTAAACATGAAACGTGACTACCGTGGCCGACAAAGACCAGCACACGCGACGCTGGACTGCGCTTCCAGAGCGCGGGTCACCCGCGGCTCTGCGGTTAATTCACTGGACCGCGAGAGTTTTCGGTCGCTCGATCG
>QHPN01000141.1 GCA_003219115.1 Verrucomicrobiota bacterium
TTGGCGGCGAAGCCGCAATTACTCGGCCATCGCCCGGGGGAGGCGCCGATCCACCTTTGACGATCCAGCGTGGCGTCCGACCGTCCCCTTTGGATCGCGCTAGATAACTGCGATGAAGTCACGCCAGGCCGCCGTCATTTTCATCTTCGTCACGGTCGTGCTCGACATGCTCGCGCTCGGTCTCGTCGCACCGGTCCTGCCGAAGTTGGTTCTCGGTTTCCTGAACAACGACATGAAACGGGCGGCCGATTGGAACGGCATTTTCCTGACCGTGTTCGCGGCGATGCAGTTTTTCTTCTCGCCCATTATCGGCGTCTTATCCGATCGAATTGGCCGGCGGCCGGTGTTGTTGCTCTCGAGTCTTGGACTTGGACTCGATTACATCGTGATGGCGTTGGCACCCTCAATCGGCTGGCTTTTTCTCGGTCGCATTATTTCCGGAATCACGGCTTCGAGCATTCCAACTGCGATGGCCTATATCGCGGACGTAACGCCAAGGGAAAAACGCGCCGGCGCGTTCGGGTTAATCGGTGCTGCGTTTGGAATCGGGTTCACGTTGGGCCCAGCAATCGGCGGTCTCATCGGTAATACCAATCCACGCCTTGCATTTTGGGCCGCCTCTGGTTTCAGCTTGCTGAACTGGCTCTACGGGTTCCTGCTGGTGCCGGAATCCCTGCCACAGCGCAAACAATTTACCTGGCGCCGCGCTAATCCTGTCGGCTCACTCGTTTTGCTGCGCTCGCATCCCGATCTGTGGAAACTGGCGACGATTCAATTTCTTGCCTATATCTCACACGAGATCTTCGCCATCTGGTCCCTCTACGCCATCTATCGATTTGCCTGGGATCCACGAAGCATTGGTAATTCACTCTTTTTTGTCGGCGTCTGTACCGCACTAATTTCCGGCGGACTGACCGGTCGAATCGTCGCTTGGCTCGGCGAACGTCGCACTCTTTACATCGGCCAGTTTTTCGGTGCGCTCGGGATGATAATTGCCGGACTGGCGTACAATGGCGCAATGTATATGGCGTCAATACCGGTCATCTCGATGTGGAATATTTCCTTCCCCGCCGCGCAGGGAATCATGACTCATCATGTGAGCGAACACGAACAAGGCGAATTGCAGGGCGCGATCAGCAGTTTGCGCTCAATCGCCTTCGTCATCGGCCCATTCCTATTTTCGTGGACCTTCGCCTGGTTCATTGACCCCAAACATTCCTTCCACGTCCCCGCCGCCGGATATTATTTAGCAGCCGCGCTTCTTTTCACCGCAATGTTGATGGCCACCGGCATCAAACAACCAGATTTCTCCGCCGTGAAATCAGCAACTGCTCCATCGCCGACTCCTGATGTCGTTCCACCGGAAGGTGTGACTTCCGGGAATGTCGCCCCATTCCCCGACGGCCTAAAACGCGACGACGTTTAGCAGGGATAGGCTCGACGGCTCGACGGAGTCTCGCCCTACCGATTGGGCACTCGCGAGACTCTTATTGGTAGGGCGACGCTCTGCGGAGCCAATGGGAGGTACGAGGACGTTTAACGCGTCAACCGTTCGAGCCCGAGCGCGAGCAAATTCTGCAACGACCAGTTGTCGTCGATTTGCACCCAGCTTGCCCCAGCGCGTGGCTGCGCCGTCGTATTCAGCACTGCCGCGACGTGACCGCTGCGTTTCACGAGAAAAATTTTCGCGGTTGGCTCGAGCTTATAGCTCGGGTATGGAAAATTCGGATGCAATGCTGCGAT
The DNA here is from genome assembly GCA_003219115.1 of Verrucomicrobiota bacterium. Taxonomy (GTDB): domain Bacteria; phylum Verrucomicrobiota; class Verrucomicrobiia; order Chthoniobacterales; family UBA10450; genus AV69. The sequence continues at coordinate 1,744 of QHPN01000141.1, forward strand.
TGGAATCCGCGGGCGATGGGGAGTACGCGCGAAAAATTCGTTTCGTGTCGCATCGAATTGCAGACCAGGAAAAACGAAATCGAAAATTTCATCGCGCCGCGGCTCGCGATCGCCGGCGTAGGGTAATTGCTGAAGGTTACCCGGGCAATCATCTCGTTAGTTAAATGGTCGCGTTCGATTTGATGCGAGATCGCATCGCCATATGCGAAAGTATACGCCTGCTTGGGGCTAACGATTTCGATACTCTGTCCACGCGCGGTCGGGTCTGCTAAAGCAAGGAGAACGAGACCGAGCAAAAGTTTCATCCCGGGGATTTTCGCACGAATTCATTCTGACGAAAGCGCCAGCGGCCAAAGGCGCGAACACCCTGACTTGGCTCCGTAAACATGTTCAAGCTTAAAGGTGGATCGAGCAGTCGTGCCAGTCCGGCTCGGGACCTCGATGTTAATACTTAGCGGCAAAGCCGCCATTCCTTTCGGCATGCCCGACGCAGCGGCCGATCCACTTGCGTAGTCGAGTTTCATTCGACGGCTTGAGGTTCGAAAACTTTGTTGAATAGCTGTGGCATCATTGCTTCGCTTGATCGAAGTGTTACCTTCGGGTTCGTGATCACGGCGTTATCGCGCTGCTTTGTTCTGATCATCGCGTTGTCCATTTTCGCAGTCACCCTGCCCGTTCGTGGCGCCAGGCCGGTGCGACCCCCGCAACATCCGATGAGCTGTTGCAAACATTTCCCGGGTGAACCGGAACATTGTGGTGGCGGCGAACCGATGCAATCACAGGATTCCCAGTGCTGCTCGGCCTGCAATGTCGGACTTTCGTTGTTCCTGGCTTCGGCGTCGGTTCTTATTTTTTCCTCCGAACGCGGGGAGAAGCTTTTTAGCGAGACCGCCGTTTCGTCATCACGATCCGATCGGCCACCCGTTCCACCGCCGCGCGCCTGACCATCGGTTCGTGTCGGCTCGCTCACGCGGTGAGCGAGATGTAATGGAATTCAACAGGGGGGACTTTCATGAAGTACCTTTTGATGATGATTATTGCTCTGGCCACGATCAGCACAGCGACTGCGACTTCGCAGCGCGCTGATTGCTGTGGTGCCAAGTGCTGCTCGGGCGGCCACTTGCTGCGCCAGGCAAGGGCAGAGCTTAGATCGGATGCCTCCGCCGGCGAATCACCGGCGGAGGTTATTCCACACGCTTAATGCTTAAGAAATTTTTAATCTTAGTTTTAATCACGACAATCAATTCGGCGTTGCTCGCGCAGACAGTGACGTCACTCGCACAGAACACGGCGACTGAACGCCAGCAATACACCTGCGTCATGCATCCGGAAGTGATTCAGAATCATCCGGGCAAGTGTCCCAAATGCGGGATGGAATTGGTGCCGGTGAACAAAGGAAAAAAACGCCCAACGTCCAAAAATGCCAGTCCGGCTCGGACTCAACGCTCAACCCCCAATGCAGAGATGGATCACGCAATGCATCATCATCACGCTCTTCACGGGCACGAAGGGCATGCGATGCATGAAATGAAAATGCAATCGTCGGTAAATCTCACTGATCCGATGGCGCGGGAAGGCTCGGGCACGAGCTGGCTGCCCGACTCCTCACCGATGTACGGACGCATGTTCATGTTCGGCGACGACATGCTCATGCTTCATGGCGCAATCTTTCCGCGTTACGCCAACGTCAGCACGCGACGCGGCGACGATCGAATCGATGCGCCGAACTGGTTGATGGGAATGTTCTCGCATCCGCTCGGCGACAACGCGCAACTCGGTGTGCGACTGATGATGAGCCTCGATCCACTCACCGAAGGCGGGCGCGGGTATCCTTTGCTCTTTCAATCGGGCGAAACATGGCACGATCAGCCGTTGCACGATCGGCAACATCCCCATGATCTCTTCAGCGAATTATCTTTGTCCTATTCGCAAAAATTTAGCGACGATTTTTCAGGCTACATCTATTTCGGTTACCCCGGCGAGCCGGCGCTCGGCCCGCCCACGTTCATGCATCGCATTTCGGCAATGGACGATCCAGACGCACCGATCGGCCATCATTGGCAGGATTCAAGTCACGTCACGTTTGGTGTTGCCACTGCCGGCTTAGTCTGGTCCCGCTTCGGCGGGATTAAAATCGAAGGCAGCATTTTTACCGGACGCGAGCCGGACGAGGACCGCTACGACTTTGATCGCGCGCGTTTTGATTCTGCCAGCGGACGGATTTCGTGGAACCCGACGCCGGATCTATCTCTGCAATTTTCACACGGTTACTTGAAAAGCCCAGAGGCGCTCGAGCCAACCGCGAAACGGCACCGCACCACCGCCTCCATCATATATAATAAGGCGCTGGGCCACGACACCAATTGGGCCACCACCTTTGTCTGGGGGCAAAATGACGATACGCACGGGGGTGAGACCCAATCCTTCCTGCTCGAATCGGATTACCAACGCGGGCGCGACACGTTTTACACCCGGCTCGAGCGCGTTGAAAAATCGGGGCACGAGCTCGTGCTTCGAGGCTCTGACGCCGAAAAAATCTTTCCCATCTTCGCCGCGTCATTCGGTTGCGTCCACGATTTCACCCATGGCGATGGGCTGGATGTCGGACTCGGCGCGCAATTCACCATCAATGATCGGCCCGCTGAATTGGATCATTACTACGGCGGCGACGTCGGATACGG
>QHPN01000142.1:0-2678 GCA_003219115.1 Verrucomicrobiota bacterium
AAGGCGTAGTGCTGGGCGCTGCGATTGATCGATGGATTAACGTCAACGGGAACCGTCGTGATGATGGAATGATTCAAATTCATTCGCATGATTTCGGGAAAGTCGAGATTCCACTTTCTGAATTGCGTCCGCTTAGTGAAGATCGCTGGGCAAATTATGCGCTTGGTGTTGTTCGTGAGTTGATCGATTTAGGCGTGCCAGTGACTGGATTTCACGCGCAAGTTACCGGCGATGTCCCGGTCGGCGTGGGATTGTCCAGTTCAGCGGCGTTCGAGCTCGCGACTGCGCTGTTTCTCCTCAAGCTGTTTCCACGGGAGCTTGCACCGCTGGAAATCGCGAAAGCGTGTCAGCGCGCCGAGCATCGCTACGTCGGCGTGCAATCCGGTTTACTCGATCAGGTGATTGTGCTTTTTGGCCGGGCAAATCATGCCGTTTTCTTTGACTGCCGTTTCTTTGACTGCCGTAGCGAGGAGATTCTCACCGTCCCATTTCCGCCGGGTCTTGCGCTCATCGTAGCGGAATCCGGAAAAAAGCGCGCGCTGGCGAGCGGCGAATACAATTTGCGCAGGGAAGAAACGCACGCGGCCGCTCGCGCTCTTGGAGTGCCTGCTCTGCGCGATGTCGCTTCGGCTGATCTCGCCCGCCGGAGCGATCTGCCTGACCTGGTTCGTCGCCGCGCCACGCACGTTGTGGGAGAGGACGAGCGTGTCTGGCGGGCAGTAAAATTGCTCGAAGCGGGCGACGGTATCGGCCTTGGCAAGCTGATGAACGAATCGCACGAAAGCTCGCGTCAGAATTTCGAAAATAGCACGCCCGAGCTCGATCTTCTTGTCTCCATCGCGCAAAAACTGCCGGGCGTTCTTGGTGCGCGGCTTACTGGTGCGGGCTTTGGCGGTGCGACCGTGACTTTGTGCGAGCCTGAGCGTGCGCAGGAAATTGCGACGAACCTGTCCAAACGTTACGCCGGGCAAAGTGGAATCACGCCGCGCGTGTTCGTTTGTGGTATCGCGGCCGGTGCCGCGGGATTTGTGCCGAGCAAGCTGTAGCGGCGGCCGTGCTGGCTGCAGAAGCACGCGGCACGCGTGCCACCACAGAACAAATACCGTAGAGTTAAGAAGTGAATAGTGATCCGTGGCCAGTTAATACCGGATAATATCTCGCGCGATAACCATTCACTAGTCCCCAGTCTTCCTAGGAGCGGTCCTTCAGCCCGTGCGCTCCGGATTCTTCGGCGCAATGGACACAACAATAGATTTGTCCGCCGGCTTCAACGCCGTGCCCAACAACCTTGCAATTACAATGCGGACAGGTCGGCGCCAGCATATGAATCGCACACTCGAAGCTGTCAAAAGTTCGAGTCTTTCCCGCTGAAGTAATTTGAAATGATTTGTCGTAATCGTTTCCGCAGACATCGCACTTCGCCATAAGGTTTCCTCCGTTGGTTTAACCGAGTTTCGCGTGTGGGCGCCACGCTGGTCGCGTGCATCGGATATTGGAACATACATTCTGCCTGTGTCTCAAGCGAGCATATTTGCCCGCGTCTGCGCTAGTCAGCGGCGTAAAACGCCGCTGGGCGCACAGACTGATAGTCTATGTTCCGATTGTGCTAACTGTACGCTTTCACTTCTCGCCAATCTTAATGTGGGAGCGGCCTTGGTGCCGCGATTGTGAGAAGTCGGGACACTAAGGTCCCTCCCACATTGGCGTTACCTCCCACAGTTAGCGATCACCAAATGTTCACCTTCTTGTCCGCGGGACGGACCATGGGCGAGCCATCGGGAATGTCGAAGGCCTTTTGGAATTCCACTAGATCGGAGAGGGGGCCGTTGGCGCGGTAACGCGCTGGCGAGTGCGGATTCGTGTTCACTTGCAACTTTAAATCTTCATCCCGCTGTTTCGATTTCCAAATCGTGGCGAAGGACAGGAAAAAGCGCTGCTCGGGTGTGAACCCGTCAATCTTCTTGTCTCGCTCCCCTGGATTTTTATCGAGCGCTTTCTGCAACGCCGCGTACGCGATTTTTACTCCGCCAATGTCGGCAATGTTCTCGCCCTGGGTGAGCTCGCCATTGACATGCATGCCGGGGAGCGGTTCGTATTCAGAATACTGATCCACGACAGCTTTCCGACGCTTGTCGTATTCTTCGGCTGATTCTTTCGACCACCAATCGCGTAAATTTCCGACCGCATCGTACTGCCGGCCCTGATCGTCGAAGCCGTGCGTCATCTCATGCCCGATGACCGCGCCGATACCGCCGTAATTTATCGCATCGTCTGCCTTGGCGTTGAAGAATGGCGGTTGCAAAATCCCGGCCGGAAAAACGATCTCGTTGTTTACCGGGTTGTAATACGCATTCACCGTCGGAGGAGTCATGCCCCACTCCGTCCGATCGGTCGGTTTGCTGATCTTTTTCAGGTCGCGGTCAAATTCGAAATTTTCTGCCCGCAGGGTGTTGAGCGCGTATGAACCTCGATCGATCTTGAGGAGAGAATAATCGCGCCATTTGTCGGGGTAACCAATCTTGACCGTCATCGCGGCCAGTTTTTTCAACGCTTCCTGTTTGGTCGGCTCGTCCATCCACTCCAGCGTCTTGATTCGATCGCTCAACGCTTCCTTCAAGTTGTTGATCAACTCGAGCGCGCGCGCTTTTGCTTCCGGCGGGAAATAATCGGCGACGTAA
>QHPN01000142.1:2701-8328 GCA_003219115.1 Verrucomicrobiota bacterium
GAGCGCTTCGCCAATTTCGGCGTCCGTGGCAATGACAACACGTTTCCAGCGCGGCTTGATCTGCTTGGTTCCCCGCAACGTCGTCTCTTTGAAGTTGAAATCTTCGTTGACGAAGTCTTTCGAAAGTTCGGCCGCGGTCGCATTAATCAGGTGCCAGCGCAGATACGTCTTCCAATCGTCGATTGGTGTGGACTTGAACACCTCGTTAGCCGCTTTGAAGAAATCGGGCTGATGCACGTTGATGTCGCCCGGCTCGTCCAGTTTGATTTCCTTGAAATACTCAACCCAATCCCAGTCCGGCGTGAGCTTCTGCACGTCCGCCTGTGGCATCTTGTTGTAATTCTTCTGCGGATCGCGCAACTCCACGCGGGTGCGGGACGCTTCCGCGAGTTTCGTTTCGAGCGCCATGATTTTTTTGGCGTCTTCGCCCGCCTTTGCCGCCGGCTCGCCTAACAATGTTAACATCTTGGTCACATGCGCGACGTACTTCTCGCGTTTATCCTTCATGTCGGCGTCCGGCTTCGTGTAGTAATCGCGATCCGGCATACCGAGTCCACCCTGCACCGCGTTCGCGATCGTCATTATGCTGTTCTTATCGTCAATCCCGGAACCGAAACCGAAGAGCGCAGTGACGCCCATTGAATGGAGATGCGCGATTTCCCTGAGCACATCTTTTCGATCCTTGATGCTGTCGATTTTGGCTAGCTCGTCGTGCAACGGCTTCGTTCGCAGCTGCTCAATCGTTTTCTCATCCATGCCGCTGGCATAGTAGTCACCAACTTTCTGCAATTCGGGCGCCGTCTTCGCATCGACCTTTGTCTTAGACGCTTTCTCGGCGATTTCATGGAGCGCGTCGTTATTCTTTTCGATCAACTGATTAAAACTACCCCAGCGCGAATATTCCGGCGGAATCTGCGTCCGTTTGATCCAACCGCCGTTGGCATACATGAAGAAATCGTCTGACGGTTTCACCGAGGTATCCATGTCTGCGGTATCGAATGGCGGCGCGTTTTTGTTGTCCGGTGCCGGCGTGGTTGTCTCGCCCTGAGTCTTGGCGGCGGGACTGGCGATCGGTGGTTCGGTCTGCGCGAGAACGCTTGCAGCCGTGAACAAGCTCAGAAGAAGACACGTAATGTTTCGCATCCGGCAACGAAAGGCGAGAACGCTGGTGTTGTCCAACGCCAGGTAGCGGAGGCTAGGCATCCTGCCCGCCGAAGCCATGAGACCAAGCTGGAAGCATGTCGGCCGAGTCAGGCTGGAAGCCTAACCTCCAACCGCGCGAAAATAGCGGAAAATGCGATTATTATTAAGACGCAAGGACGAACCAGTGGGGAACTAGCCTGACTAATGCCTAAAAATGGCTACGCTATGGTCAAATGAGAGCGGTCGACGGGGTGATCCATTCGCCCGGCAATGGCATTCATCTTGCACCTTGATGCGAACGATGAACCTGCGACGCCTTACTATATATGCGATCTGCGCCGGCTTTTGCGCCAGCCGGTTAATGGCCGCCGTAGAGTGGCAAGTCGTGAAAGTGAACGGCCGCGATTTCCTCAGCGTCGACAACATCGCGAAGTTCTATAGCTTCCCCAACCCAGTAGTTGACGGCACGAATATCAAGCTCAGCAGCGACAAAAACGAATTGCAATTTCGTGTCGATAGTCGCGAGATGCTGATCAATGGCGTGCGCAATTGGCTGAGCTTTCCTGTGTTCGTCCACGACGGAAAGGTTCTCGTTTCCCGCATTGACCTGGCAAAAACACTCGAGCCGCAATTGCGTCCGAACATGATCAAAAATCTCGGCCGCGTGCAAACGATCGTGCTCGATCCCGGTCATGGCGGTTTCGATAAAGGCGCGATCAGCGGATATGGTTATGAAAAGGACTACGCATTGGATTTGGCACGGCTGCTCCGGCCCGTGCTCCAGGCCAAAGGTTTTCGCGTCATCATGACGCGCGAGAGCGATGTCTTTGTGCCTTTGGAATTGCGTGCGCGAATCGCTAACGCCACCCACGATTCAATTTTCGTTAGCCTGCATTTCAACGCCACCGACCGCGATCCGATCGCGAGTGGCTTCGAAATCTATTCGCTCACTCCGCGGGGCGCGCCTTCCACTTATGAGGATTGGCTTACCCAGATGTCGATCAATATCCAGAATGGCACCGAAGCCGATGCCGCCAGCGTCGAGCTTTCCAGTTGCATTTATCATTCGATTATCGGGCACATCGGCGAATTCGATCGCGGAATAAAGCGCGCGCGCTTCGCCGTCCTGCGCTTAACCAAAATTCCCGCAGTCCTGGTCGAGGGTGGATTTCTGACCGAGCGCGGCGAGAGCCGGTTGATTGCAAACCCAGAATGGCGAAAAAAACTAGCCGACGCTGTTTGCACCGGGATCGAAAACTTTCGCACCCTGGCCGACACCAAAAAGGTTCCGCTTGTGGTCACTGATTATCGGCGGCAAAAGACCGGGGCGGCAGCGGAAAAGGAACCGTTAGTGAATCCAGCGGCTCCGCCAACCTTGTCGCTCGACATGCTCCAGTCTCCAGGGAATTTCGTCCCGCTCCAAACTCCGACGCCGTCCCCAATCGGCACCGCGCCGGCGGAGCCATAATTATAGCCGCGGTCGTCGGCCGCGGCGGATGAACTGGCTCTGTTCTGTCATGTCGAGCGAAAGTCGAGACATCTCTGACTATTCCTGTGCAAAGAATTAGAGATTCCTCGACGAGGCTCGGAATGACAAGAGAAGGACGGCGCCAGCCGAGCGGTAGGTTGTAGGGGCGCTCGCCGCGGCGACCGCTTTTTCGAAGATTCGGCGTTTGATACAAATGGCGCTACAACGCAGGCATGCTTGCCAAGTCCTAGCCTCGGCGAAGGCGGTGCCGTTCTAATGTTGACGCAGTCAACAACCTCCCTAGTCTCGAATTCAATCTGAACCAAAAGGACTTATGAAAAAATACATGACTTATGCAGTGATCGCGTTCTTCGCGACAATCGCCATCTCGCTAGCCGCGCCAGTTAAGGACGCCTTAATGGCAAAAGAACAAGCCGCGTGGCAGGCATTCAAAGACCAGAAAGCTGACGACTTCAAGAAAGTGGTGCACACGGACTTCCGCGGCGTGTATGTCGAGGGAATTTCCGATATGCAGAAGGAATTGGACGACATGAAAAAGTGGGACATGAAATCGTTCACCATCAGTGATTACAATATCGTTCCTGTTGGAGCCGACACGATCATGAGCACATACAAGGTCGTTGTCGAAGGCACCTATGATGGAAAAGATGCATCAGGCACCTTCAATGCCGGATCGGTTTGGAAAAAGGAAAAAGGCGGATGGATGGCCATTTTCCACACCAATATAAAACAGGAAACAGCGACGCAGTAGCAACGGTCCGAGGCGGACAGGCGGATTTTTCTGTAGCGGCGGGCATGTCGCCACTCCGGCGCTGAGTCGACGGCGCATCGGATACGATGTAGGTTGGTTTCATGCCGAAAAAGCTGGTCGCGTTTTTGCGCAGCGTCGCCGCCGTCGTTGGCGGATATGCCGTCGTCGTCGCCGGCACGATTTTGACATTCAACGTGTTTGTTCGTGAAGTGACTGTTAACTCCAGCCCGCTATTTAATCGGACTCCAGATCGCGCGTATTGACTTAGACACAGCGGGTCTTATCCTCAGTAGTAATTAGAGTGCGGGGGAGCCGCAAAGGCTGAGAGGTCCGAAGATCGGACGACCCCTTGAACCTGATGCGGGTAATGCCGCCGAAGGGAGCGAGGGTCCGGTGCCGGACTGGCGATTCAGCGATGCGTTCCCGCCCATGGCGTTTTGTTTTATGATTGCTTTTTGTCATGTCGAGCGAAGTCGAGACATCTCTAACTTTATGATTCCCTCGCAATGATGAGCATCCCTCCAAAAATCGATGTAGCCGGAAATGGCAGTGCGCCTCACACCGCTGACCCTGGATCCGAAAGTGGAGAGACGCGCGCTGTCGCGTCCCAAACTGACAACGCAATGCCCTCAAGTGGTTCACCGCTTCCCAACTCAAACAAGATTTACGTCCCTGGCACAATCCATCCCGAGATCCGCGTTCCATTCCGCGAAATCTCGTTAGCCCCGACAAAAACGATGTCGGGCGAAATTGAGGTGAACGAGCCGGTCCGCGTTTACGACACCAGCGGGCCATGGGGCGATCCCGAGTTTCACGGTGACGTTACGCGTGGCCTGCCGCCGCTGCGTGCGAAGTGGATTGGCGACCGCGGAGATGTTGAGGAATACACGGGAAGAGCGGTCCAACCAATCGATGACGGCTGGCTATCGGAGAAACATCGAACGTCGAACATCGAACGCCGAACATCGAACGGGCAGAAGGGGAACCTGTCAACACTCAACGCTCAACCCTCAACTGCGGCGGAGCGTCGGCCTTTACGGGCAAATCCCGGCAATTGCGTGACACAATTGTACTACGCGCGAAAAGGAATTATTACGCCCGAAATGGAATTCATCGCCGTCCGAGAGAATCTTGGACGCGCAGAATCTGTAGCGGCGGTCTATGACCGCCGAAATTCGGGAGATCGGCGCTCGCAGAGCGCCGCTACAGAAGAAGTCGCCCGCGACGATTTGGCGTTCCGTCACGCTGGTTCCGAGCCAGTCGACAATTGGCAGTCGACAATCGGCGCTCCCATCACTCCTGAATTTGTGCGGGCCGAGGTCGCGCGCGGGCGCGCCATCATCCCGGCAAACATCAATCACCCGGAATCCGAGCCGATGATCATCGGCCGCAATTTCCTCGTTAAGATCAATGCCAACATCGGCAACAGCGCCGTCGCATCATCGATTGAGGAAGAAGTCGAGAAGATGCGTTGGGCGACGAAATGGGGCGCCGACACTGTGATGGACCTTTCCACTGGGAAAAACATTCACGCCACCCGGGAATGGATCATTCGTAATAGTCCCGTGCCCATCGGCACCGTGCCGATTTATCAGGCGCTCGAAAAAGTCGGCGGCCGCGCCGAAGAACTGACCTGGGAAATCTATCGCGACACCTTGATCGAGCAGGCGGAGCAGGGGGTCGATTATTTCACCGTCCACGCAGGGGTACTATTAAGGTACATTCCAATGACCGCGCGCCGGGCCACCGGCATCGTCTCGCGCGGCGGCTCGATCATGGCCAAGTGGTGCCTGGCGCATCATCAGGAAAGTTTTCTCTACACGAAATGGGACGAGATCTGCGAGATCATGGCCGCCTACGACGTCAGCTTTTCCATCGGCGATGGTCTGAGACCAGGCAGTATTGCTGACGCAAATGATGAGGCCCAATTCGCCGAACTTTACACGCAAGGCGAGTTGACTCAGCGCGCCTGGAAACAGCACGTGCAAGTGATGAACGAAGGCCCAGGCCACATCCCTATGCACATGATCAAAGAGAACATGGAGAAACAACTCGGGTGGTGCAACGAAGCGCCGTTCTACACGCTGGGCCCGCTTACGACCGACATCGCCCCCGGCTACGATCACATCACCAGCGCGATCGGCGCGGCCATGATCGGCTGGTACGGCTGCGCCATGCTTTGCTACGTCACCCCGAAAGAACATCTCGGCTTGCCCAACAAGAAAGACGTCAAAGACGGCGTCA